>CAZAKD010000094.1:3164-6866 GCA_964485435.1 uncultured Lachnospiraceae bacterium | reverse complement strand
CAGTTCATATGGTAGAAACGATTAATAAATTAATTCGGGTACAACGACAACTTTTACAGGAGCTTGGTAGAGAACCCCAGCCTGAAGAGATTGCAGAAGAGATGAATCTTCCAGTAGAAAGGGTAAGAGAGATACAAAAGATATCTCAAGAACCTGTATCCTTAGAAACTCCCATTGGAGAAGAAGAAGACAGCCATCTTGGTGATTTTATACAGGATGATAATATTCCAATGCCAGCAGATGCAGCAGCATTCTCATTGCTCAAGGAGCAATTAGTAGATGTACTGGGAACATTGACAGAACGAGAACAAAAAGTATTGAGACTTCGTTTTGGTCTAGATGATGGTAGAGCTAGAACCCTAGAAGAAGTAGGAAAGGAATTCCAAGTCACTAGGGAACGGATTCGACAAATCGAGGCAAAAGCACTTAGAAAGTTAAGACATCCAAGTAGAAGCCGAAAATTAAAAGATTACTTAGAACCATAAAAGAAGAAAATTGGGTAGGATTACACAAAAGCACTGAATAGGGAGATAATTCATGTTTGAAGTAGGAGAAAAAGAAGTAAATAGGTATCAGATAGCAGCAATGCTTTCGGAATGTATTCTTTTTGAATATCACATTCCAACGAGAACCTTTTATAAGTTTGATAGCTATGGGGACATATTAGAGGACTTTAATATCATAGAGAACTTTAGATATAATGAACAGTTACTATCAAAGATTCATAAAGATGACTTAGAACGTTTTTTTGTGTTTTGTAATGAACTGGATGCAGGCGAAGATAGATTACGTCTAGATCTAAGAATTAAGAATAAAATAAAAGTCTATCAATGGTTTCAAATTAAGGGACAAGTTATTACTGATGAAAACAATGAACCAACCAAAGTTATAGGTAGAATATCAAACATTGATTCACAGAAAAGAGAGAAAGATAAATTAAAAGAAAGATCCGAAAGAGATCCACTTACTACCTTGTATAATAAGGAGACTACAGAATTACTAATTAATAAGTATCTAAAGGCAAATGAAGAAGTTAATCATGGTACCTTTTTACTTATTGACTTTGATAACTTCAAAGGGATCAATGACAACTTTGGTCATCTCCTTGGAGACTCTGTTTTAAGGGATGTTTCCGCTCAACTTCGAAGATTATTTAGAAGTATGGACGTGATTGGTCGTGTTGGTGGGGATGAATTTGTAGTGTATATTAGTGGTAAAACTGATGAAGAGGCGATCTTGGCAAAAGTGAATGATATACACAGAATTTTTGATCAAATGTACGCAGATAAGGTGAAGCAACTAAGAACTTCTTGTAGTATAGGTGTTGCTTATGCGCCAAAACATGGAACAATATATAAGGAGCTTTTTGGAAAAGCGGATATTGCCCTATATCAAGCGAAAAATAGTGGAAAAGCTTGCAGTAGGATATATAATGACAAAGAAGAGGCGCCTAAGGAGCATAATTTTAAGAATCTTTATTATGATAAATATGATGCTAGAGATGACCATATTGTGACGCAACGGCCTAGTTTTCAAGACTCTGCTGTTCCATATTTTAATATGCTATATTTTGCAGAAGATACAAAAGAGTCAATTAATCTGGTAATGAGTATGCTAGGTCAAGAATATTCGCTAAATCGGATTAATATTAGTGAAGTAGACTCATTACAAGCTAGTCTTAAATATACATATGAATGGGTTTCTGAAGGAATAGAACCATCACAGAAATTAGCGAATCCCATTTGTCCAGGAACATCAGAAGGATATCAAGAAATATTCAATGAAGATGGGGTGTTCTATTCAAATGATGTGGAACCTTTACAATACCAATCTGAAGTTACATATGAACATTTTCTGAAAAAGGGTGTTAAAGCAGTAATCCAATGTGCAATTATTGAAGAAGGCAAGTTTAAAGGAATTATTGGATATGAAATATGTGATAGAATCTACACTTGGAGAAAAAAAGATTTAGATAATTTGATTTCACTTGGAAGAATCCTTGGAAGATTTGCGTTGGGCTATCAGAGTAAGGTAAGGGAAGAAAAAAATCGTTTGATGCAAAATGAAATTGCAAAGAATCAAAAGCTAGTTAGTTATGTTCTAAAGGCAAACACATATGAACTTTTAGATATAAGTGAGGCGGCACGAGTAATGTTTCCTAATGCCCGCGTAGGAGAGATATGCTATAAAACATTTAATAATCTGGATACACCTTGTGAGCATTGCCCACTCTATGGATTATCCGAATCTAGAGAGCGAAGTACTGCGAATATATATAATGCGAATAAGAATATTCGACTCAAAACTACTGCAACAAGGATGACATACGAGGACCAGGATGCAGTTTTAATATGCTCAAATGAAGTTACAGATTTGGTAGAAACCATACAAGGTAAAGATGAACTAACTGGACTACCATCCTTATCAAAATTTGAAAGAGAAGCGAATCAAAGAATTAAAGAAGGGAAACAATATGCGGTTTTATCCCTAGATATTGATAAGTTCAAGAATATTAATGGAACCTTGGGATATAAAAAGGGGAACCAAATTCTTCTGGCATTTGTGAATGGGATACAATTAAAACTTAAATCAGGGGAATTGCTTTGTCGCTCTTACGCAGATAAGTTCTTGCTTCTACTAGAACTTGATAATATAGAGCATTTTGTTGTTAGAGCAAAGCAAATCTTTATGAATGCTGTAAATCACCTACAGAATTCTTTTTCTGGTGTTCATATTGTAGTAGCAGGTGGAATGTATATTATCCATGAAGAAGATACTGAGATTCAAAAAGTCATCGATAAAGCCAATATTGCTCGAAAGTCTATTAAGGGTTCTCACATAAGTAAACTTGCAACTTATGATAACAATATTCATAATAAGGTGATGAAAGTGACGCATATTGAGAATAGAATGGTTTCGGCAATAAAGCGCCATGAATTTTTAGTGTATTATCAGCCTAAGGTGGAACTAAAGACCAATCGCATTGTAGGTGCAGAAGCGCTAGTTCGATGGAAACTTGAGGATAATAACATAATGATGCCTAATGAGTTTATTCCTATATTTGAGAAAAATGGCTTCATAAGTCAGATGGATTTTTATGTTTATGAAAGTGTATTTGCAAAAATGCACCAGTGGTCTATTACAGGTAGGGGAATGTTTCCTATCTCTTTAAATATATCTAGAATTCATATCTATGATAGAGATTTTATTCATAAAATGAAAGAGTTAGTGAATCGATATAATATTCCACCACATATGGTTGAACTAGAGATTACAGAAGGCGTATTTCTAAATGATAAAACACCAATTATTGAAGTTTTAAATCAACTAAAGGAAATTGGATTTATACTATCTATAGATGATTTTGGCTCAGGATACTCCTCACTCAATTTATTAAGACATCTTAAAATGGATGTACTAAAATTGGATAAGGACTTCTTTGATCAAGATATAATATCAACCAAAGAAAGCGTGGTTTTAGTGAATGTTATTAGAATGTCGAAAGAACTTGGCATGACTGTGCTTTCTGAAGGTGTTGAGACAAAAGAACAAGCAGAGTATCTAGCATCCATTGGATGTGATCAGGCACAAGGCTATTATTTTGCGAAACCTATGTCTTGCGCTGAATTCGAGAGATTTATATACAATTATTAGAAATGGAGATTTTGATTGAAGAAACAAGATAATATACATTTGTCTAAA
>CAZAKD010000094.1:0-3154 GCA_964485435.1 uncultured Lachnospiraceae bacterium | reverse complement strand
CTCCAGGTAATCGTGTGGCTGATATTGGCTGTGACCATGGTTATGTATCTATATATATCGTTTTAAATAAGATTGCAGATAAAGTAATTGCAATGGACATTAATAAAGGCCCCTTAGGAAAGGCACAAGGAAATATTAAAAAATATTCTTTGTCTCATCAAATTGAAACAAGACTCTCTGATGGTGGAAAAGAATTAAGAGAAGGAGAAGTGGATACTGTTATTATTGGCGGGATGGGTGGCGCTCTAATGTTTAGAATCCTAGATGAGAGTCACAAGGTTATTGATTCCTGTAAAGAGTTAATACTTCAACCTCAATCAGAGATTCATCTTATAAGAAAAGCAGTTCTTAATATGGGATTCAAGATTATATATGAAGAGATGTTGGTTGAAGACGAAAAATACTATGTTGGAATAAAAGCTCTAAAATCAGCGGAACAGAAGGCTGATAATAAATATACTGAAACAAATTATCGCTATGGAAGGTATTTGTTAGAGAAAAGAGACCCTGTATTAAACCGATACCTTTTAGATGAATATAAAAAAACAGAGAATATTATAAAAGAGTTAAATCATAGTTTTTCTGAACAAGGTAAACTAAGAGAAGTAGAACTATTACAAGATATAGAATATATTAAAGAAGGATTGAAATACTATGAAATGTAATGAAATTATGGTGCTACTGGAAGAGATAGCTCCCGTAGCTTATGCAGAAGACTGGGATAATGTAGGGCTTTTAGTTGGAAACCCAGAAAAAGTTGTAAACAAGATTATGATTTCACTAGATGGGACGAATGATGTAATCGCTCAAGCAATCATTGAGGAAGTTGATCTATTAATCACTCATCATCCTATGATTTTTTCTTCTCTTAAAAGAATTAGAAGAGATGATGTCACTGGAAGTAAAATTATGAGTCTGATTCAAAATGATATATCCTATTATGCCATGCATACTAATTTTGACGCTACTGTACTTGCTGAATTAGGGGCAAAACAAATGGGATTAGAAAGAGTGACTATATTAGAAACGAATAAGATGAATGACAAAGTTGGAATTGGAAGACTAGGATATCTTAATAAACCAATAACGTTTCAAGAATGTGGAAATCTAGTAAAAGAAAAATTTCAGCTGGATCATGTTAGTCTAGTTGGGGAAGACAAACAGATATCCTGTGTTGCTATTAGTCCAGGCTCTGGGAAAAGTATGATTCAATCTGCAGTGGAAGCAGGCGCTGATGTGCTGATTACAGGAGATATTGATCATCACAATGGAATTGATGCAAAAGAACAAGGTCTATGTATTATAGATGGAGGACATTTTGGTACAGAGCAATTGATGGTAGATTATGTAAAGCAATACTTAAAACAACATACACCAGTTGAAGTAATAGCTGCAAAAGAGGTAAGTCCATTTATAATAATATAGCGCTTAGGAGGATAGTTATGGATGAAATGGTAAAGGTTATAATACAAGGTGCTGAAAAAGAATATCGTAAAGGAACTACATTTCTTGATATTAGTAAAGGATATCAATCTGAATATGAAGATGATATTATTTTAGTTCTACAGAATAATAAATTAAGAGAATTATTTAAAACTGTAGAATGTGATTGTGAGATTAGCTTTGTAACTACAAGTGACGGTGCAGGTAGTAAGACATATATGCGAGGCATGACATTGGTTATGCTCAAAGCATTCTATGATGAAATCGGAAGAGAGAATATTAATAAGGTATTGGTAGAATATTCTATTGGTAATGGCTACTTTTGTGATTATAAGGGTAAAGTCGCTTTAACTGAACAGGTTATTGCTAATGTTAAGGTAAGAATGGAAGAATTGATAAAGAAGGATATTCCTTTCGTGAAGAAAAGCATTGCAACAGATGATGCGATTAAACTCTTTGAAGATTATGGGATGTATGACAAGCAAAAGCTCTTTAAGTATCGTCGTGTATCTAAAGCAAATATATACACACTAGGTAAATTCCAAGATTATTTTTATGGATATATGCCACCTAGTACGGGCATACTTCAGTATTTTGATATTTTCCTATATGAAGATGGATTTATGCTGTTACTTCCAGACCGTAAGAACTCTAGAGAAATTAAAGAATTCATTCCAAGACCTAAACTATTTCATACATTGAAACAATCAAATCATTGGGGAAAGCTAATGGAGATCGATACAGTTGGTGCCTTAAATGATGCAATTTCTCAAGGAAATCTAAGTGATATTATATTAATTCAAGAGGCTTTTCATGAAAAAAAGACAGCAGAGATAGGAGAACAAATTCTGCGAGAGAAAGATAAAAAGTTTGTTATGATTGCAGGTCCTTCTTCATCAGGGAAAACAACATTCTCCCATAGATTGTCTACCCAGCTTCGAACATTAGGATTAAAACCTCATCCAATTGCAGTTGATAATTATTTTGTAAATAGAGAGGATACACCTCTAGATGAGTATGGTAATTTTAATTATGAGTCACTATATTCTATCGATTTAGAAAAATTCAATAAAGATATGACAGATCTGTTAAATCATAAAACAGTTGATATACCGTTCTATAACTTTAAAACAGGTAAAAGAGAGTATAAGGGTAATTATAAGACTCTTGGAAAAGATGACATTCTTGTTATTGAAGGAATTCATGGGTTAAACGATAAATTATCTTATGCTCTACCAAGAGAGAGTAAGTTCAAAATCTATATTAGTGCATTAACTCAGATTAATGTTGATGAACATAATCGAATACCAACTACGGATGGAAGATTGATTCGTAGAATTGTGAGAGACGCAAGAACTCGCGGAACTTCAGCGATAGAGACCATTGGAATGTGGCCGTCTGTTCGTAGGGGTGAAGAGGAATATATATTCCCATTCCAAGAAGAAGCAGATGTAATGTTTAACTCTGCATTAATATATGAATTAGCAATCCTGAAACAATATATTGAGCCTGTATTATTCGGAATTAATAAGGATGAGCCAGCATATGTTGAGGCAAAAAGACTCCTGAAATTTATGGACTATTTTATTGGAGTAAGTGGTGAAGATGTTCCTAAAAACTCTATACTTAGAGAGTTTATTGGAGGAAGTTGTTTTAAAGTATGACAAGGATTGGTGTTTACAATTCACAAAAATAGTGTTAAAATGTCCGT
>CAZAKD010000093.1:5397-6889 GCA_964485435.1 uncultured Lachnospiraceae bacterium | reverse complement strand
ACATTGTGGGAGGTGTAAGTATGTTAATTGAAGAAAGATTGGATAGAATAAAGGAATTAGTAGATAAGAATAAAAGTATATCTATTAATGAGCTATCAGAACAGCTAAAGGTATCTAAAGATACCGTTCGCCGTGACTTAATTCGTTTAGAAGATCAGAACGTCTTAAGAAGGACACATGGTGGAGCAGTTTCTGTAAACCGTGATGCTTTAATTTTTGACTACCAAGAGAGAGCCGGTAAGTTTCAAGAGGTTAAATCAAAACTTGCTTATCAAGCTAGCAAGATTATCAAAGACAATTCTTCTGTTTTTTTCGATTCATCAACAACCGTAGAGGCAGTAATTAGAGAGTTGCATGATAAAAGCATATATGGTATTACAAACTCCTTAATACATGCACAAAAATTAGCTGCAAATGATAAAGCAAAAATTTCATTGTTAGCTGGTAACTTACAAAAAAAACAGCTTTATTTATATGGTGCACAAACTGTACAGAACATAGCCCAATTTACCTGTGACTACACTTTGTTAGGGGTTTTTGCAATCTCAGAACAGGGGGTTTTTATCCATACAGAAGAAGAGGGTTTGGTAAAACGTCAAATGGTTAGGCAAGGAAAAACAACAATTGCTATAGCCGATCATACAAAAATAGGCACATCTGGTTTCTTCAAAGTCTGCGATTTAAAAGATATTCAAATTCTTATCACAGACAAAATGCCAGAAGAAAATTTCGTCTTAGCACTAGAAAGAAATAAAGTTAAAATATATGTAACAGAAATAGATTAGGAGATTACTATTATGAAAACGTATCGTTATGAAGATGCTAAATTGCAAAAAGTAAATCCTCCGGAGGAGGATATTATTACAAGTAAGGTAATTTTAACTTTGGATACTATTCAGGAGAGAAAACAGAAAACATTAGATATTATGGAGAAGAATAAACTCGATGTGATTGTTGTTTATTCTGATTTGGAGCATGGCTCAAATTTTGAATATTTAGCTGGTTTTTTGCCTCGATTTGAAGAAGCCTTATTGGTTTTACATAAAACAGGGGAGATATATTATCTTTTAGGTAACGAGAATCTAAAATTAGCGAATTATGCTCATCATAAAGGAACTGTCATACATGTACCTCAATTTTCTTTACCTAGCCAACCAATGTATGATTCTCCCTTACTCTCTGATTGTTTAAAAAAAGCATTGATAAAAGAAAGTGATAATGTTGGTGTTGTGGGATGGAAACTTTTTACTAGTGCTAGAGAAAGCAATTCTTATATATTTGATGTTCCACATTTTATTTTGAAATCATTAGAAGATATCTTAATTAAAGGTAAATTAATAAATGCAACGGGATTGTTTATTGGCCATAATGGTATAAGAAGATGTAATAATGCCAATGAATTAGTACATCATTCCTTTGGTGCGTTGTTAGCTTCAAAAGCAATTTTAAGAGCATTAAATAATATTGAACTAGGAAAAACTGAAATGGATGT
>CAZAKD010000093.1:1516-5297 GCA_964485435.1 uncultured Lachnospiraceae bacterium | reverse complement strand
AATGGATGTCTTCTCCTGTATATGAACATTCAGAAGAAAAACTTCAAAGTGGTATGATGTTACAAATAGATATTATCCCTTCCATTCAAGGATATCCTGGTATCAGTGCAGAATGTGGAATAGCACTGGCCGATGAACAATTGAGAAAGGATTTAGCTAACCTTTATCCTGAATTTTATGAACACTGCGAAAAACGCAAAGAATATATTCGTAAAGAATTAGGTATTGTTGTATCAAAAGACGTTTTAATTCTATCAAATTCTACTCTTTATCTACGTCCACTATTTCTTAACAAGGAATATGCAATGACTTATCACAGATAAATAAGAGGTCGGTAACTGATTCATTCAGTTACTGGCCTCTATACTATTATATAGTTGTGAATCTATACACAGTTGTATAATCATATTCTTCTCCAGCTTTTATTAGGCAGGATTTGAATTCTTTGGTATTGCATGAGTTTGGGAAGAACTGAGTTTCAAAGCATACACCATCATATGGATGATAGGTTGCTCCATCTTTACAGCCTACTTGTTCAGATAAGTGGTTCGCAGTGTAAATCTGAATCCCTGGTGTATCTGTATATACTTCCATCTTTCTTCCAGTTGTCTCTTCAACTAATTCTGCTACTTTTACTACTTCATCTTGAGAAGTCTTAAGTACATAATTATGATCGTAGCCACTGCCTTGTTTTAATGGAATATAGTCAGATTCAATCTCTTCACCAATTCTTTTTAGTGTTCTAAAGTCCATTGGAGTTCCTGTAACATCGCGTAATTCTCCGGTTGGAATTAGATCATCTGTAGTTGGAGTGAATTGATCTGCATCTATGAGAATCTTATGGTTTAATATGGTTCCTGAATTGTGTCCTGCAAGATTAAAATAGGTGTGATTTGTTAGGTTAACTAACGTATCTTCATCTGGAACTGCTAGATATTCTATTACTAGCTCATTGTCTTCTGTCAAAGTATATGTAACACATACATCTAAGTTCCCTGGGAATCCTTGCTCCATGTGAGGACTTAATCTTGAAAATTCAATCGTACATCCTTCCTCTTCCTCAAAAAATTCTGTTTCATACATTACCTTATTATAGCCAACACTACCACCATGTAGATTATTTTCTCCATTATTCTTTTCTAATTCATATTTTTTACCATTAATCTCAAAGCTCGCATTTCCAATGCGGTTCGCATGACGTCCAATAAAAGATCCAAGTCCAGGTCCATTTGTTTCGTATGCACCTACACTACTATAACCCAATACTACATCATCTAATTTACCCTTACTATCTGGAACCAAAAGGCTTACTAATACTGCTCCATAATCCGAAAAAGTTGCAGTCATTCCATTAGAATTCTTTAGAATATATAACGTAACCTCTTCATTCTTACTTGTTTTCCCGAACTTCTTTGTTATAATACTCATACAATCTCTCCTTTTGTAATATGTTTTCTATTATTTTTGATATATCTTTGTAGATGCCCTGCATCTCATTGGACCAAAATAATTTTTCTTTATATTCAAATACTATAATTCCCACTTCATACCCGACAATGTTCAGTGGATATATTTTTTCTGTCCCTATAAACGTTAGTTCTTTACCCTTTTTTGTATATTTACTTGCACGTCTATATACCAACTTGCATTCGCTTCTTGTAATATGCTTATACCGACTAATTGATTCCTGATTAGATTGGTAGATTTGATTGACAATCTTAATCTCATTTGGACAACCCAATATTCGCATATCTAATAGATTAAAACTACTTTGAAGCAAATTGAATATACGATCTAAGGTCACATGTGATTCCTCTTCCAAGAAAGAAAGGCGCATAATTTCAGAGCATACATTCATCATGTCTATTCTTTTCTCATATGTCTGATACATATTCTCCATTGTAGCATAGAATTCTCGTCTTCTTACATCCTTTCCTACAACATGATGATACAAACCCAACACTCCAATTGCAGTTCCGTATTTATTAAAAATTGGCATCGAATTATATTTTACAAATAAATCCTTGTTACTCTTAACCATCAGCATGCCTATCTTTCCATAGATAGCTTGTTTGCTTTTTAACATTTTACGCTCTTGTGTAGAATATATATCTTTGTCGTCCTCCTGAAAAATGTCTTCATTTCGAATCTTTTGTTCATGGATGAGTATTGTATCAGGTAATTGAATATCCTCCCTAAAACTTTCATTCATTCCAATATAATTGAGTGCTTTATCTTTCCAAAACAGCCTTGGTAACAACAATTCCTCATTTCCATGAAACATATTCTTGTAAGAGTATTCAAATAATACGAGACATACATGTCTATCATCTACAATAATAGAATTGATTTCAAAATCTAGTGTTTTTACGCCGTTCCTTGTATATACAGTATATCGATGAATTCTCTTGCTCCCATTGTTCAACAGTTCCTTCGATAATTTAGGACGAAGCTGATTCAATGTTAATTCTTTTATACTTTTTACGTTTTGTCCTAGAATTTCAACTGCGTATTGATTCATTCCTACTAAACGGTTGGTTTCATAATAATATATAAGGGCTGGAAATTCTACATGAGAGAGGAATTCCATGTATCTATATTTTACATTTACTTTCATATCTAACCTCCTTCCCTCAAGTCTATTTAAAATTCATACTATGAATAAATAGATCACGAAAATTACTATTATTGGCAAGCTCAATATGTTCAATGTCCTTGCTTATTTTTATAACCTCATCTTCTGCTATTTGTGATAATAAGAATAGAGCTCCACCCTCTAACGAACCATTCCCGATAAAGGCAAATTTCTCAATGGGTATATCTGGCAACAATCCAATTCTAATCGCATTTCTAATATTTATATTATTACCAAATGCGCCTGCGAGATATACTTGATCAATCTGGGACAGGCTTATACCTTTTTCTTCTAGAAGGGTCATAATACCTGCATAGATTGCAGCCTTTGCCATCTGGACTTCTCGAATATCTTTTTGAGTTATCTTAACAACATCTCTACTCCATGGTGACGATAATAAGAAATCATTACCCTCTCCTTGAATAATTCTATCTCTTAATAGTGATGTTGTCTCAGTTGGAGATACAATTCTGCCTGTTTCATCAATAATTCCTTCTTGTACTAGTTCTCCGATAATATCGATTATTCCAGAACCACAGATCCCAATCGGAGTTCCATCACCAACTATATCTAATTCTAATTGATCCTTATAGATTCTTGCTCCCTTGATTCCCCCTATGGTAGCACGCATCCCCTGAGAGATTGAAGCCCCTTCAAATGCTGGTCCAGCTGCACTAGAACAGCAAACCAATCTTCCATTATCTCCAAGCACCACTTCGCTATTGGTTCCAATATCAATTATTAGACTGATTCCATCTTTATGAATTAGGTCTGTGGTAAGAATGCATCCTAAGGTATCTGATCCAACTTGTCCACTTAGACCAGGAAGCATTATGATCTCTCCCTGATTATTCATATAAAATTCTGCCCTTTCATTGATCCATGATATCATTCCAGTATAAACTGGCGAAAAAGGTGCTTTTGACAAACCCTTTACGCTTTTACCAAGAAATATATGACTCATTGTTGTGTTAGCTAAAAATACACATTTATATATATTATTATAACCTATCCCCTTTCTAATTTCACTATAAACAACCCAATTATTATCAATAATCTCATGAATCATCTCATTACAACAATCTATAATCATCTTTTTAAGTTTATATATATTCTCTTCTTTTTGATTACAATAACTAATTCTAG
>CAZAKD010000093.1:0-1506 GCA_964485435.1 uncultured Lachnospiraceae bacterium | reverse complement strand
TGTTCCTCTGACTGATTCCCATAGCTTATCCTTGATATTACATCTGCACCATAAGAACTTTGTGGATTGTTTTTTGTAAAACGAACAATCTCTTTTCCACTTACCAAGTTATATAATGCTGCTTCTACAGAAGTGGTACCTATATCAAATACCATACCATAAGAATCTCCATCTTTATTCGTCAAATCTTGCCCCTGATTACTCTTAACCACGATTTTCTTATCTTCTATTTGGGATTCCCTTGGAATAATTACACAAGTGTCCTGTTTTACATTCATTGCACATGCCAAGTGTGTTCCTTTGCTACGTTCCTCACTTGTGAGATGTTTCATTTCTTCTGCTGTATATTCTCGGGGGTTTCCTTTGGTAATTAACACTTTACATTTACCACAAGTACCCTTACCTTGACAGATTCCATTTATATTAATTCCATGATCTAATGCTAGCTGCAACAGATTGCTGCCAGGTTCTACATCCACTCTTTGATTCATGGGTAAAAACTGAATGTTCATCTTTAAAGACTCCACTCCTTTTTCTTAGATTATTTAAAAAAAGGGTTATCCTTTCGGATAACCCATAATCAAGTTCGTTCTTTACAATATCGCTAATTCTCTATAAAAATTATTTAAAATTTATATATTAGAAAAAGACACACTGAACAACTTTATTTGATTAGCATCTAGTAACGTTAGTAGCTTGAGGTCCCTTAGCTCCGTTAACAACTTCAAATTCAACTTCTTGTCCTTCTTCAAGAGACTTAAAGCCATCCATGTTAAGACCTGAGTAATGTACGAATACATCATTTCCTTGTTCATCAGAGATAAAACCGAAACCTTTTTGATTGTTAAACCATTTAACTGTACCTTTGTTCATGTGTAATTCCTCCAAAATTAAATATAATATGCTGCAACCATTTGCAACAAGTGTATTATAACATTTAATAACAACAATGTCAATTGATTATTAATAATTTTTGTAATTATTTGTATAGCAACTGTATCATATATAATCCAATACCAATCTGCAAACATAATATAAAAGGAATGCCGTAAACAAAGGATTTGTGCTTTGTCTTATGTCTAAAGAGATACATACCGCAAAGGGATCCAATGCTCCCTCCAAGAATTGCTATTAAGAATAAGGTCTTTTCTGGAACTCTCCACCTATTATGCCTTGCCTTTTGCTTATCAATACCCATTGATAATATACCAACTATAGTTAGGAAGCTGAGATAATAGCCCCCAACAATCATAAGAGTTTTCCCGTTTATCATAATGCACCTTCCAATGTTTTCTTTCTATAACGAACTACAAACACGATAACTAGAAGGAGCGCTGCAGCTACCCATGAAAGGGGACTTGCATAACATATTGCTGCATATCCATAAAAACTTGAAAATACAATGGCTACTACAGAGCGGACAATTAGTTCCGTTACCCCACCTAAAAACGGCCAAAGCCCATCTCCTAGACCTTGCAGGGTGTTACGGAATATAAATAATACTCC
>CAZAKD010000092.1:0-6922 GCA_964485435.1 uncultured Lachnospiraceae bacterium | reverse complement strand
AAAACAACTGACAAAAGGTGCCTGTGTCAATAAGCAATGTCTATTTCCTATTCCGTGTAAGAGTCTAGAGATTGATCATAGTGATTATATTTCTCTGCTTAGAAAGTTAAGAGCCCTGCCTAAAGTGAAAAAAGTATTTATTAGGTCTGGAATTCGTTTTGACTATTTAATAAATGATAAAGATAATTCCTTTATAAAGGAACTATGTCAACATCATGTAAGCGGACAATTAAAAGTGGCTCCTGAACATGTTAGTGATAATGTGTTAAAACTTATGGGTAAACCCGCTAATGCTGTATACCAAAGATTTATACAAGAATACAAGAGAGTTAATGAAAGGCTTGGAATGGATCAATATGTGGTTCCTTATCTAATGTCCTCACATCCTGGATCTACTATGAAGGAAGCGATAGAGCTTGCAGAACAATTAAGAGATCTTGGATATATGCCTGAACAAGTACAAGATTTTTATCCAACACCATCTACCATATCAACCTGTATGTATTATACAGGGTTAGACCCTAGGACTTTAGAAGCAGTTTATGTTCCTCGCTCACCTCGTGAGAAAGCGATGCAAAGGGCTTTGATCCAGTATCGCAATCCAGATAACTATGAACTTGTGATGGAAGCTTTAAAGTCAGCTGGTAGAATGGATTTGATTGGCTTTGATAGATTATGTTTAATTAAGCCGCGTCGAATTGGTGTGAAAAGTAAAAAATCTCGTAATAAGTCTGGGAAAGGGAGTAGAGTGCATTGAAGATTATCAAGGTAACCAATAATGAGTCTGGACAGAGAATGGACAAGCTCTTATTCAAATACATGAATCTAGCACCGAAAAGTTTTATGTATAAGATGTTGCGGAAGAAGAATATTACCTTAAATGGTCACAAAGCTACTGGTTCAGAGATTCTTCAGCTAGAAGATGAGATTAGGATGTTTTTATCGGATGAAACCATAGATAAATTTAGTGAGCTTAATATTCAAAAAACTAAGCATAATCTGGATATTATATATGAAGACAAGCATATACTTATAATAAATAAGCCTGTTGGTATGCTTTCCCAAAAGGCAGAAGATAGTGATGTGTCATTGGTTGAACATGTGATATCTTATCTAATAGATTCTAAGCAGATTACTATGGAAGAACTAAAAAGCTTTAAGCCAAGTATATGCAACCGTTTAGATAGAAATACAAGCGGTATTGTTGTAGCTGGCAAAACCTTATATGCTCTTCAAACTATGGCCGAGATATTTAAAAATCGAACGATTCATAAATATTATCAATGTATAGTAAAAGGTAGATTGGAAAAAAAACAGCTGATAGAAGGTTTTTTAATAAAGGATGAGCAGACCAATAAAGTATCAATTGCCAAAGAAGAAATGAAGGGAAGTTCTTATATTAGGACTGAGTATGAACCTTTACAAGTTGGCCAACATTATACACTTCTTAAAGTGAGATTGATAACTGGAAGATCCCATCAGATTCGAGCACATTTGGCTAGTGTGAATCATCCTATTATAGGAGATTTTAAATATGGTGATAAGACTATGAATCAATATTTCAAAAAGAAATATCAATTAGAACATCAGTTGTTACACTCATATCAGATTGTATTTCCTGAGTTCGTGGGAGAATTGTCTTATCTCACTGGAAAAACCTATATGGCAGAGCTACCAAAGCAATTTAAACAGATACAAAAAGAGAATATATAAAAGAGGTGAATAAAATGCCATCCTGGAATTCAAGAGGATTAAGAGGTTCCACTTTAGAAGAACTTGTTAATTTAACCAATGAAAAATACTTACAAAATAAGCTGGCATTAATTCAAAAAATACCTACTCCAATAAAACCAATTAATATTGACAAAGAGAGCAGACATATTACATTAGCATATTTTGAACAGAAAAGTACTGTAGATTATATAGGAGTAGTACAGGGCGTACCAGTGTGTTTTGATGCGAAAGAATGCTCTACTGAAACATTTCCTCTTCAGAACATACATAGGCATCAAGTTGAGTTTATGGAAAGATTTGAGGCACAAGGTGGGATTTCATTTTTATTATTGTTTTTCTCCAGTAAGAATGAATTTCATTACCTTACTTTTGAAAAATTAAAAGAGTTTTGGGTTAGATGTGAAGAAGGTGGCAGGAAGAGTTTTCGTTATGAGGAACTTGACTCTAGTTACCAGATATCAACTCAAAATGGAGTCTTTGTTCATTATTTGGAGCAACTTAATCGTGATTTGAGCAGAAGACAAAAGGATTGACTTGACAACTATTTCTATATTCGTTATAATATAAAATATTTATCGTGGTAGCGAATTATCACAACATAACGTTAATTTGATAAAGTAAATTAGGATTGTGAGGTAGTTGTATGAATGAAAAATTACTACATACTCCAGATGGAGTAAGAGATATCTATAATAATGAATGCGAAAAAAAATTATTACTTGAGAGTAAGATGCATCGAATCATGAAGAAGTATGGTTTTAAAGACATAGAGACTCCAACATTTGAGTTCTTTGATATCTTTAATAAAGAAAGAGGAACGATTGCTTCTAAGGAAATGTATAAATTCTTTGATCGAGAAGGTAACACCTTAGTTTTACGTCCAGATATTACACCATCTATTGCAAGATGCGTAGCAAAGTATTATAAAGACGAAGAGTTACCAATTCGATTATGTTATACTCAGAATACTTTTATTAATAATAGTAGTTACCAAGGGAAGTTAAAGGAAACGACTCAGCTAGGGGCAGAACTAATTAATGATAATTCTGTAGAAGGTGATGCAGAGATGATAGCCCTGACCATATCTTGTTTACTAGAAGTTGGTCTGAAAGAGTTTCAAGTAGAGATTGGTCAAGCTGATTTCTTTAAAGGCTTAGTGGAAGAAGCTAATTTTAATGAAGATGAAGTTGAACAGTTACGAATCCTAATAGAAAATAAGAACTTATTCGGTGTTGAGAATATTGTATCGCAAAAGAATATATCGAAAGAATTAAAAGAAGTATTCTTAAAACTTCCGGAATTGTTTGGTGACATTAGCAATCTAATGAATGCAAAGAAGATGACTGCGAATAAAAGAGCATTAAATGCAATTGATCGGTTAGAAAGATTATATGCAATTCTTGTGTCTTATGGCTACGGAAAGTATGTAACCTTTGACTTGGGTATGCTAAGCAAATACAATTATTATACAGGAATTATATTTAGAGCATATACTTACGGCACAGGAGATGGCATTGCAGATGGTGGACGTTATGATAATCTGGTAGGCCAATTTGGAAAAGAAGCCCCTGCGATTGGTGTTGCAATTATTACAAATCAATTGATGCTAGCTCTTTCACGTCAGAAGATTGAGATTCCAACAGAGGATAATAATACATTAATTCTTTATAATCAAGAATATAGTAATATGGCAATTCAACTTGCGAATCAATTTCGAGGAGAAGATATGAATATTGAGCTATTAAAGAAAAATCCTGAGATTGAAATAAATGATTATATTGAGTATGGAAAGAGAAATAGTACTGGTGGAATATTGTATATTAGTAATGACACCACCATACAAGTGATTAATCTGGAAACTGGCCATATTAATGAAGCAAATATAGCGGATATTAGGTGAGGTAGAATATGAGATATTTAACATTTGCACTTGCAAAAGGACGTTTGGCACATAAAACACTAGAGTTACTAGAACAGATTGGGATAACTTGTGAAGAAATGAAAGATCCTACATCTAGAAAGCTTATTTTTACTAACGAAGAGCTTAAATTAAAATTCTTCTTGGCTAAAGCCACGGATGTTCCAACTTATGTAGAATATGGTGCTGCTGATATCGGTGTTGTCGGTAAAGATACGATTCTTGAAGAAGGAAGAAAGTTATATGAAGTAGTAGATCTAGGCCTTGGTGTATGTAGAATGTGTGTAGCTGGACCAAAGGAAGCAAAAGAACTTTTAAAACATGGTGAATTAATCAGAGTTGCTACAAAGTACCCTAATATTGCAAAAGACTATTTTTATAATAAGAAACAACAAACGGTTGAGATTATAAAATTAAATGGATCTATTGAACTTGCACCAATTGTAGGACTATCTGAAGTGATTGTAGACATTGTAGAAACTGGTTCTACATTACGAGAAAATGGATTAGAGGTTTTGGAAGATATATGTGCCTTATCAGCAAGAGTAGTTGTGAATCAAGTTAGTATGAAGATGGAACATGAGAGAATCACAAAGATTATAAGTGATTTAAAAGAAATATTAGCGTAATGAGGGTAGGTGATATAATATGAGAATGATGCAAATTAATCAAGACACGAAAAATAATATTTTAGAAGATCTCTTAAAACGTAGTCCAAACCAATATGGCGAATACGAAGGACGTGTGGCAAGTATTATCGAAGATGTAAAAAATAGAAAAGATGAGGCTGTTTTTGAATACACAAAAAAATTTGACGGAGCAGAAATAGATCAGAGATCTATCCGTGTAACCCGGGAAGAGATAGAAGAAGCCTACAAAGTTGTTGATTCTACACTTGTAGACATAATTCGCAAATCTAAAAAGAACATTATTGAATATCATTTAAAGCAAAAACAATATAGTTGGTTTGACTCAAAGCCAGACGGGAGTATATTAGGACAAAAAGTAACTCCTCTAGATAGTGTAGGGGTGTATGTTCCAGGTGGTAAAGCAGCATATCCCTCTTCCGTACTAATGAATGTAATACCTGCTATGGTTGCAGGTGTAGAACGGATAGCTATGACTACACCACCGGATAAAGACGGAAAGATATATGCAGGTACTTTAGTTGCTGCAAATGAAGCAGGGGTAACAGAAATCTATAAAGTTGGTGGAGCTCAAGCTATAGCAGCTCTTGCTCTCGGTACTGAAAGTATTCCAAAGGTAGATAAGATAGTAGGGCCTGGTAATATATATGTGGCTCTTGCTAAAAAAGCAGTATATGGGCATGTTAGCATAGATTCCATTGCAGGTCCAAGTGAAATCTTAGTTCTTGCAGATGAAACAGCTAATCCAAGATATGTAGCAGCTGACCTTCTATCACAAGCTGAACATGATGAATTGGCTTCATCTATTCTTGTTACTACAAGTGTAGAATTAGCAGAAAAAGTGTCAGAAGAAGTCGACGGTTTCTTAAAAGTATTATCTAGAAGTGATATCATTAAAAAATCTTTAGATCAGTATGGATATTTACTTATTGCTAAGTCTATGGAAGAGGCCATTGATATTGCCAATGAGATTGCTTCTGAACATTTAGAGATTATTACAAAGGATCCGTTCCAGGTTATGACAAAGATTAGACATGCTGGTGCAATCTTTTTAGGTGAATATAGTAGTGAACCATTAGGAGATTATTTTGCAGGACCAAATCATGTTCTTCCTACCAACGGTACGGCTAAATTTTTCTCTCCTCTTAGTGTGGATGATTTTATTAAGAAGTCAAGTATTATATCTTATTCAAGAGAAGCGCTTGAACCAATTCACAAGGATATTATTCATTTTGCTAAAGCAGAGAGCTTAACTGCACACGCCAATTCAATTGCAGTTCGTTTTGAAAAATAGAGGAGGAACAATAGAATGGAAAGAAGTGGAGTCATTTCTCGTAAGACCCAAGAAACAGAGATTAACATGGAATTAAATATTGATGGTACAGGAAAAGGGAATATTGACACTGGAATAGGTTTCTTTGATCATATGCTAAATAGTTTTGCTAGACATGGATTTTTTGATCTGGACCTTACGGTGAAAGGTGATCTATATGTGGATTCTCATCATACCATTGAAGATTGTGGGATTGTTCTTGGAGAAGCAATTAAAAAAGCAATTGGAGATAAAAAAGGGGTAAAAAGATACGGTACTGTGATACTACCTATGGATGAGGCTTTAATTCTTTGTTCTTTAGACTTGTCTGGAAGACCTTACTTGGTTTTTAATGCAGAATTTACTACAGAAAAGGTGGGTTATCTTGATACGGAGATGATTCGCGAGTTTTTTTATGCAATTTCGTATTCTGCAGGAATGAATCTACATATTAAGATGCTTGATGGTACCAATAATCATCATATTATTGAAGGTATTTTTAAAGCATTTGCAAAGGCATTGGATGAGGCGACTCAATTGGATGGAAGAATAACAGATGTTCTTTCTACAAAAGGCTCACTATAAATAAGGAGGAATTTATCATGCAACTATATCCAGCAATCGACATTAAGAATGGTCAATGCGTTAGACTGAGACAAGGACAATTTCAAGATGTGGAGATATACTCCCATGCACCTGCAAAGGTTGCACGTCAATGGGAACTAGAAGGTGCTAGCTACATTCATTTAGTTGATTTAGACGGTGCATTAGCAGGTCATTCTGTGAATGAAGCGACAATTCGTGATATTGTACATGAGGTAAATATTCCGATTCAGGTTGGTGGTGGTGTACGTACCATTCAGGATATTGAAAACAAATTGAATCTAGGAGTTACGAGAGTCATCATTGGTACAAAAGCTGTGGAGAATCCAGCATTTATTAAAGATGCTATCAATAGTTTTGGAGCCGAACGTATTGTAGTTGGTATCGATGCAAAAGATGGTATGGTAGCTATTCAGGGTTGGGAGAAAGTGAGTAATTATAATGCCGTTTCTTTGGGAATTCAGATGAAAGAGATTGGTGTAAAAACAATTATCTATACAGACATCTCAAAAGATGGAATGCTTCAAGGACCTAATGTAGAACATACTAAACAGATGTATGAATCAACTGGTCTTGATATCATAGCTTCAGGCGGAATATCCTCATTAATGGATCTTGAAAAGATTAAAAACATTCATGTCCAAGGCACCATTATTGGAAAAGCTTTGTATGAGAAGAGATTCGAACAAAGCTTTTCCAATAATGGTG
>CAZAKD010000091.1:0-7094 GCA_964485435.1 uncultured Lachnospiraceae bacterium | reverse complement strand
TCTCTTGCTTCTGCCTTTTTTGCAACGCATGGACCTATGAATACCACAGTTGCCTCTGGATGCATGGCTTTAACAGCACGTCCGCAAGCAATCATAGGAGATACTGATGGAGGTATATGAGGCATTAATTCATTATATACTTTTCGAATCATACCAATCCACATCGGACAGCAGCAACTTGTCAGTTGATAATCAGATTCTTCTACTATATTTTCATCAAACTCCAGAGCCTCTTTTAATGTCAATATATCTGCAAACAAAGCTACTTCTATCATTCCATCAAAGCCAACCTTCTTTAATGCATTACGTAGCATACCAGGAGTAACTTCTTGACTAAATTGACCTAAAAAGGCTGGTGCAATAATGGCATATACAAGGTTTTCACTAGACATTATCGTCTTTAATGCTGGAATTACATCCTTACTTTCAGCTAGCTTACCATTATTACACTTTCTAACACACTCTAAACATCCCAAACAATCCTCTTTTCGAATTATAATACCATCTTCTCCAGGAGATATCGCATCAAATGGACATACTTTATAACATGCTTCTTTTTCTTCATCGGAACAATCACATTCACCTATACGCCAAACTACCGACTGTTTTTTTGGATGTAGCAAACAGTCAAGCTGATAACTATCGTATTCAAGGCCTTTCTCCTTGGCTGCATCATATTCCTCTCCAGAGAGTGTTGATTCTAAAATTTTATAGTATAACTCTTCAAACGATAACAATGAAATCCTCCTTTATCTAATGCAGTATTATAAAACAGGTTTGCTTAACCTAAGTAAAGCAAACCTTAATGATATATCTATTAAATCATATTATTCAATTATTCCACTGTAATAACTGACACAGGACATCCATCTTGTGCCTCTACCGCAGTGTCTTCTGCTTCAGCAGGAACTTCGTCTACATAAACTTCTGCAATACCGTCATCTGCCATTCTAAATACTTCTGGACAAGTTTCTGGACATAATCCACAACTAATACAACCATCTCGATCAAGATAAGCTTTCATATACCTTGTCTCCTTTCATTTGAAAATATAATTAATAATTATTATTGGATTATTATATCATATCTATTCAAGAATTGCATTAAAAAATAATTGTTATCTTTCATAAATAATCGTAAGTTCTTTTATATTATCTACGACTTCATCTGTAATATCTTCATTTAAAAGTCTCCATCTCCAATTCAAACCAACGGTAGATGGAACATTGATTCTTGCTTCACTTCCCATATGTAGGTAATCCTGTATCGGAATAATAACAAGGTCCGCAACACTACTGTGAGCCATACGAATAATTCGATCACAATATTCTCTAGCTACAGTATCATTTTGTTGTTCCTCTATAGTCATATTACTTTGAACTGGTTCAATAGGTGCTTGAATTCCCAAGTATCTCTTGGCAATCAACTTGTCTTCAAGACTAATGCTATAATACCACCCTAATAAAGTATCATTATCATGGGTACCTGTATATACAACACAATTATTTTCATAATGGTGTGGCAAATAATTACTTGCTTCCCTAGAATCAAAAGCAAATTGTAGCACCTTCATACCTGGGTAACCAGATTTATAGAGTAACTCTTTCACACTATCCGTTACATAACCTAAATCCTCTGCAATAATATTTAATTCACCAAGATTCTGATGTAGGGTTTGAAACAATTCATATCCAGGACCTTTTTTCCACATTCCTTGTTCTGCCGTCAAGCTACCATATGGGATAGAATAATATTCATCAAATCCTCTAAAATGATCAATACGAACCACATCATACAGCCAGAGGCAATATTCAATTCGCTTTAACCACCAAACATATCCATCTTCCTTATGCATATCCCAGTCATAGATTGGATTCCCCCAAAGTTGGCCCGTGGAAGAAAATGCATCAGGAGGACATCCTGCAACTTCTATTGGTTGATTGTTCTCATCAAATAAGAACATCTCGGGATTTGCCCACGTATCTGCACTATCTAAGGCAACATAGATTGGAATATCTCCTATAATACGAATGCCTTTTTCATTGGCATAATCTTTTAATGTAGTCCATTGTTTCATAAATAGATATTGAAGATATTTATAAAACTCTATTTCTTCCTTTAATAACTTGCTATAATACTCAATCGCAGTTTCTCTACGAAGGCGTATATCTTCTTCCCATTCTTGCCACATAATCCCGTCAAAATAATATTTAACAGCCATGTATAAGGCGTAATCTTCAATCCATAATTGATTTTTTTTCACAAAAATAAGATAGTCTTTTTGATTGCTTAAATTTTCTCTATCATAAGCTTTTTTTAGAATCTTATATCTAGATATATAGATCTTTTCATAGTCTACATAGCGTTCTTCTCTACCATAATCATATCCTTCCAGATCTTTCTCAAATAATATGCCTTCTTCTAATAATATTTCCAAATCTATAAAATACGGATTACCTGCATAAGTAGAAAACGACTGATATGGTGAATCACCATAACTTGTGCCACCTAAAGGTAGTATCTGCCAATATTTTTGTCCTGCACTAACTAACTGATTCACAAATTGATAAGCACTTTTTCCAAAGGTGCCTATTCCGTATTTCGAAGGTAAGCTAGATATGGGAAGTAAGATTCCACTTGCTCTCATATAATTCCTCTTTCTCACTCATAATGTATTTATTTATTCCCCATGATAACATTATTCTAAAAAAATCACAAGAGAATTACGAAAATTCACTAAACTTTATCGATAATAAGCAAATAAGTTCCTTCTCTTTTATTTATTTCATATTCTTTTATAAGATGAAATGCTCTTGCTTTTTTAAGTTCTTGGTGTGCATATTCTCTCTCATTGGTATATAGAATAATGATTCCTTGTTCTTTTAATACAGAAGGTGCTTTTTGAAAAAGTCCACGATATAGAGATTTTATCTCTTCTTCTGTTTTTCTACCACGTGGTGCGGCAGTATTTGTAATGATTTCATCAAATTCATATTCATGCTCAAAATCCATAAAATCTCGATTAATAAAATGTATAATAGAGTTATCTAATTGTGAATTCTCTCTCCCAGCTTCGATTGCTTTTCCAAATATATCAATTCCATACATAGGATTCGCTTTTACCTTCTTATTTCTCTCTATTAACATAGTACCTACACCACAATACGGATCAAGGATCTGTCCATCTTCTACAAGATATTCCTGAGCAAGTTCCATAACAAGTGCTGCATTAATAGGATGGATGCTTGCAGATATTGTATTCTTTCGATATGCAAATCTTTCATCTTTCAAAGTATGAAGTTTAAGTAACACATGATAATTTCCAGTTTTACCTTCCACAAAACGTATTTCCAATTCATAATTTGAAGTAGAATTAATAAGTTTTCGATCTGAATGTGTTTCTAGTTCTGTTGCTATCTTTTTAGCAAATATACTCTTTTTCCCAAGGTCCATTTTATTTTTTACATCTACACGAAAATAAAAAGGAGCTTCACCTTCATGTCTTTGTTCCAAATATCTAAAAAGAATATTATTATCCAATAATTTTTCTGCAATGAGATGAGCATCTGGTTCAAGGGGTTCTAGTCCCGGTATCAAAAACAGCATTTCAGAATAGGTTCGTATTGGCAAAACTTCATGTAAATTGTTAGATATAACATATACTCCTGCATTCATCTCTTTCGTTTGACTATTTTTTATTTGATTGGCAGTAATATATCGATAATCACGATTTGTAATTAATATAAGATGGTTTTCTACAGAATACCCTGTAAATTTATGAGCTTCCGGTTTCTTATGAGCAAGAAGCATTTGGTCAAGAATATGAATCTGTTCCGTATTATGTTTACGATTAGATTCATCTACTTTCTCACTCGTTAACTCTATTAGTATATTTTCTAATTCTCCAACTATAGAAGTATAATCCAGATTACTTATTCCTTTTAGATAAGCACTTTTTACAAAAAGCGTATTCTCCTTTTTATAATTTTCTAATAAAGGTTGCAAATACTCTCCATCTTTTAACTCACCCATAATCAGTGCTACATTCTTTCTAACTTTGGCATCGTCTGATTCTAACAGCTGATAGAACCAAGTATTATCAGATGCAAGTATATATTGAAAAGCTACCTTATTTCCCTCTTTCTTTAGTTCTTGTTTTAATTCTATTAAGTTTTTTCTAACATCTATATTTGATATTATATTTTCATATATTTTACGAATCATATTACTCCTTCCTAACTTTTTACTCTTTTAATTCGTCTTTCCTTTCGTTCTTTTAATACCCTATAGTTGATTCATTCTACCTTTATACCACATTCCACAATAGAATGGAAGTACTTTCTATTTTCAACGTTCTATGATAAAATAACATAGAATTTAAATAATATGAAAACACGATAGAGAAATGAGGACATAATATGCAAATATTTAAAAACAAGCTAGAAGGTACACTTACATATGACTTTAGTCCCCAATACAACAAAGAAGATATCTTATTCTTTGACATTGAGACTACTGGCTTCTCTGCAGAGACTACTGTTCTCTATCTTATTGGTTGTGTCTACTACAAGGACAATTCTTGGAATAGTATTCAATGGTTTGCTGATAATAATACAAGCGAACTAGATATGCTTACTGCCTTTTTTAATTTTCTTTCTAGCTATAAGCTTTTAATTCATTATAATGGTGATGGCTTTGATATTCCATATATATTAAAAAAATGCAATAAGTATCAACTTAATCATAACTTTTCTCAAATTCACAGTTTTGATATCTATAAAAAGATTCAACCATATAAAAAATTCTTAAAATTAGAAAACTTAAAACAAAAAACAGTTGAAAAATTCCTTGATATACAAAGAAATGATGTTTATTCGGGTGGAGAGTTAATTCAAATATATGGTTCCTACCTTAAAGGTAAATATTGTAATTCTCCAGATACAGAGAACCTTTTACATTTCTTACTCCTTCATAACAAAGAAGACATACACGGAATGCTAAAACTTACAACAATTCTTAATTATTGTGATATATTCAAAAAGGATATCACAGTATACCAGTGTTCCATCGAAGAAAACGAACTGATCTTAAATATAACTTTGCCTTGTTCACTACCAAAAAGAATTAGTTTTGGTAATGATACTTTTTATTTTTTAGCATATCAAGAAAATGGAACATTACGAATCAAGTTGTATAAAGATGAGTTGAAGTTTTTCTATAGTAATTACAAAGACTATTATTATCTACCAGAAGAAGATGCCGCAATACATAAGAGTGTTGCCTTCTATGTAGATAAAGATTTTCGCACAAAGGCAAAAGCAGCCAATTGTTATAGTAAAAAATCTGGTAGCTTTGTTCCTCAATTTAGAGAATTAATATCACCATACTTTAAAATTGATTACTTTGATAAGATAAGTTATGTAGAAACTACACAAGAACTCTTGGAAGATAAAGATAGGCTGGCTCAATACGCCAAACATATATTAGAACATATGTAACTCAATATAAAAAATAAGAAACCTGCTAACCTATGATATTCAATGGTTAGCAGGTTTTTTCTAGCTATTATTCAGCTGCAATAATTTCTTTTTTGTTGTATGATCCACAAGCTTTGCACACTCTATGTGGCATCATTAACTCACCACATTTACTGCACTTTACTAGATTTGGAGCAGACATTTTCCAGTTTGCTCTACGGCTATCTCTTCTTGCTTTTGAAGATTTATTCTTTGGACAGATAGACATGATTACACCTCCTTAAAATTTGTGAAGATATCACGGATAACTGACATTCTAGGATCTGTTCCTGTGCTTTCACAGTCGCATGTTCCTTTGTTGAGATTTGTGCCGCAGACATTACATATGCCGTTGCAGTTTTCTTTACATAAAACCTTTAAAGGAAAACCTATTAAAATCTCATCATAGACTAATAAGTCTACGTCCAGATTATATCCACTAATATAATTTAATTCATCTAATTCCTTGATTCGTTCTTCTTCAGTGGAACGAAAGTCTACTTCTTTAAACATATTAATATTAAAAGGAGTAATAACTTCTTCAAGACATCTACTACATGGAATGGAAAGAGCTAGCTTGGTATTTGCTTCAATTGAGACCTTGCGATTACCCATATTAACTATGTTTAATGATACAGGTTCTTTATGAGTAAATACATAATCCACATCTGCAAAAGAAAATGTGTCCAACTCAATAGGCACGTCCATATGAACGTTGTTACCAGGCACTGACATAATCTCAGATAAGTTTATGAGCATTGTTATCTCCTATCTCCTAAAATTCCACACTCAATGTATTATAACTATTTCACTATTAATTGTCAACAAATATTTGATATTGCTTATTTGTTTTTTAAAAGCAACTCTTATCTGCTAATAATCTCTACTGTCTCTCTTGCAATAGCTAATTCTTCATTGGTCGGAATTACGCATATTTTTACTTTAGAATCTGGTGAAGATATAATAACTTCTTCTCCACGAAGTGCATTCTTAGTTTCATCTAATTTTACTCCAAGGAATTCTAGATATGAACATACCACAGTTCTTAAGTCTTTATTGTTTTCTCCAACACCAGCTGTAAATGCTATAGCATCTACACCATTTAAAGCTGCTACATATGATCCAATATATTTTGCTACACGATAATTGTATACATCTACAGTACGTAGTGCATCTGGATTACCTTCTGCAGCTGCATCTTCAAGATCTCTTGAATCACTAGATATTGTAGATAAACCAATCATTCCAGATTCCTTATTTAATACATTCATAATATCATCAATTGATAATCCCTCTTTATGTGCAAGAAATTCAATGATTGCTGGATCAATATCTCCACAACGTGTTCCCATCATTAAACCTTCAAGTGGAGTTAATCCCATACTAGTATCTACAGAGATACCATTCTTTACGGCTGAAACACTTGCACCATTACCAAGATGACACACGATAACTTTTGAATTATCTTTATCTAAGCCACAGATATCAACAATTCTCTTTGATACATAGCTATGGCTTGTTCCGTGGAAACCATATCTTCTGATTTTATATTTTTTATAATATTCATATGGTAATCCG
>CAZAKD010000090.1:0-7111 GCA_964485435.1 uncultured Lachnospiraceae bacterium | reverse complement strand
GAGTAAATGCTACTGAAAAAGGAGTTTTTGCACTCGTCGGCACTTAGGCTCTGTCTTTTAGAGCCTTATGTACCGCTACGAAGTGCAACTAAGCGAAAGCGGCTCCTTTTCAGTAGCATCCTACTCGGGGCATCGCTCCGTCACTTAAGTTAGCTCTAAATAGTAACTATCTAGCGCCTTTTTCATAAGCAACTCCACTTGCTCTTGGTGCAACTGAACGCCCTACAAAGAAGATTAATACTAGTATTGTTAATACATATGGTAACATAGATAGAATCTGAGATGGTATAATGAAGTCTCCACCACCAAGCATAATTGTTAAAGCTTGTGCAAACCCAAATAATAAGCAAGCACCATACACTCCATGAGGTGTCCATTTACCGAATATTACTGCTGCTAATGCAATAAATCCTTGTCCACTAATAGCTGTAGGGGAAAATTGAGATATAATTGCAAGAGTTACACTTGCTCCACCAAATCCAGCTAATATACCAGACAATACAACACATATATATCTAGTTAGTTCAACGTTAATACCTAAAGTATCTGCAGCTGCTGGATGTTCTCCAACCGCACGAACTCGAAGTCCCCATTTGGTTTTATAGAAAACAAACCATAATATTAAAGCAAATATAAGGGCAATAATAACAGTTAAATCAACATTTAAGTTTCTCGCCCAACCTGGAAGATTAGTAGAGTTAAATAATTTAGGAATCTTTTTATCTACTGCTGGGGTATGTGTTGCACCATCAAACAATAATCTGCACATAAAAAGTGAGACGCCTGATCCTATTAAATTAATCGCTATTCCTGATATTGTTTGATCAGCTCTAAATGAGATTGATGCAATGGCATGCAATAGTGCAATAAGGCCACCTGCTAGACCTGCACATAAGAATCCCAACCAAGGGTTACCAGAATAATAGGCTACACTAACACCTGTCGCTGCCCCAACTGTCATCATACCTTCAATCCCAATATTTACAACGCCTGAACGTTCTGATACCATACCGCCAAGACCACCGAATATTAAAGGCGTAGAATACATTAATGTAATACCGATTAATAAAAATATACTATCTAGCATGTTTTTCACCCCTCTTTACTAATTTATCTGCCAATGTTGGAACTATCTTCGTCAAGGCTACAAAGAACACGATAATACCAATCATAATATTAATAATCTCTGAAGGAGCTCCTACAGCAGATTGCAAAGAACCACCGCCATATAGAAGTCCTGAGAACAATAAACCTGCAAATATACAACCAATTGGTGAACTACCTGCAATAAGAGCCACACTCATACCATTGAATCCGTAGTTTTCAAAGGTTCCCATAGTAGATATTTTATGTGGTGACATACCTGTAATGGTAAGTGCTCCAGCTAAACCTGCTATTGCTCCAGCAATTAACATTGCATGAATAATATTCTTTTTAACGTCTATTCCTGCAAATTCTGCAGCATCTTTGTTAAAACCAACTGATCGAAGCTCAAAACCTTTTGTAGTACGTTTTAGCAATAAACTAACAACAATTGCAACTAGGACTGCTATTACAATACCAAAGTTCACATCAGTCTTTAATAAAGTTTCTAATAAAACTGGGTGTTCCATTAAAAATGCTTTTCCTTCATCGGATTTTTTCCAACCATTGAGTAACATAGTATATCCTGATTCATTTATAATATAAGTACCTGTTGAATCTGGTTGATGGAAACGCTTTGTATTTACTACAAAGTTACCTAAGTAAAATGCAATCCAGTTTAACATAATACTTGTAATAACTTCATGAATTCCAAACTTAGCTTTTAGATATCCTACAATTGCTCCGAATATTCCACCAGCGCATACACCTGATAATACTACAAGTGGAACCTGAATCAGTGGATGAAAATCAAATAGGATTCCAGTAATTGTAGCTGCTATTGTACCCATAATATACTGACCTTCAGCACCTATATTAAAGAGTCCAACTTTAAAAGCAAATGCAACACTTATACCTGTCAGTATAATTGGAGTTGCCTTAATAATTACCTGAGATATATATTTAGGTTTTGAGAATATTCCTTTAAATATTACAATAAATGCTTCAATAGGATTGTAACCAGTAACGGCTAATAATATTGCAGCCACTATAAAACCACAAAAGATAGCAATTAATGTTGATGTAATTTGTTTTTTAAGTATATTAGCTATTCTTTCCATTACTTGCACCTCCTGCCATTAACAAACCAACTGTATTTTCATCTACAGTTCCTTGTTCAAATGTTTTCACAATTGCCCCATCATATATAACAGCAATCGTGTCCGAAACATTCATAACTTCATCTAGCTCAAATGATACTAATAATATGGCTTTTCCTTTATCTCTTTCTCGAATAAGAGACTTATGAACATATTCAATTGCTCCAACATCAAGTCCTCTTGTAGGTTGAACCGCGATTAATAGATCAGGCTCATTACATACTTCTCTAGCGATAATTACTTTTTGCTGATTACCACCGGACAATCCTCTTACAAGTTGATTTTCACAATTATCTGGCCTAATATCATAATCTTTGATTAATTTTTTAGCATTATTAGTCATCGCTTCTTTATTCATGAATCCTTTTTTTGCATAAGGTGCTTTATAGTAATTCTCAATTACCATATTCTCTGCAACTGTAAAGTTAAGTACAAGTCCTCGCTTTTGTCTATCTTCATGAATAGTAGCTACTTTATGATCAATTACATTCTTAGGTGTTGTGTTTTGAATCTCAAATCCATTAATTTTAATGGTTCCACTTTTACTTTTGGTAAGACAAGTAATAGCTTCAATCAACTCCTTCTGACCATTACCATCAATTCCTGCAATACCAACAATCTCGCCTTTTCTTATTTTAAGGTTTAGATTTTTAATAGCATCTAATCTTCTTTCATTTTGAACAACAAGATTTTCAATTTCGAAAACTGTCTCTTTTGGATTTGCCTTTGTTTTGTCAACAACAAGTTTTACAGCATGTCCAACCATCATCTCAGCTAAATCTTGCTCAGATACATTATCTACATCAACTGTATCAATGTATTTTCCCCTTCTAATAATTGTACATACATCAGAGGAATCTTTAATTTCTTTTAATTTATGAGTAATAATAATAATTGTCTTACCATCATTTGCTAGGCTATGCATAATCTTAATCAACTCATGAATCTCTTGTGGTGTCAATACCGCAGTAGGTTCGTCAAGGATTAAAACTTCCGCACCTCGGTATAATGCTTTTAAGATCTCTACACGTTGTTGCATTCCAACAGAGATATCTTCAATCTTTGCATCTGGATCTACTTCTAAACCGTACCTCTTTACTATATCTGTAATTTGCTTGTGGGCTTCTTTCATATTGAGAACTCCAGCTCCACTTACAACCTCATTTCCTAATATAATATTCTGAGTAACTGTAAAATTATCAACTAACATAAAATGCTGATGTACCATTCCAATACCATGAGATATAGCAATATTAGGATTCTTAATATTTACTTTCTCACCATTAAGGAATATATCGCCTTCTTCTGATTGATATAAACCATATAATACATTCATAAGGGTACTCTTTCCTGCCCCGTTTTCACCAAGTATCGCATGAATAGAACCTTTTTTGATGTTAATATCAACTTGATCAAGTGCAACAAACGAGCCAAACCTTTTAGTAATGCCCTTCATCTGTACTGCGTAATCTTTTTTGATATCCATGCTTTTCACTCTCCTTAATTCATCATAATACAAAACTTATTCAATATAATACAGTTGCCTTTAATACATTTGCTTAGAAAAAGGGCGTGACCCTAGAGTCACACCCTATTATGAATAATGACCTGTTACCTGGATAACATTTATTCATTTTTTATTAAAGAAACATTATTTTGCTTCATATGTTTCTTTATTGAATGCTGGAACAATTGTGCCGTCTTTAATTAATTCTTCAACAGCAAGTGCTTTTTCATAAACTGCAGGGTCCATATTTGGATTATCTTCTGGGATACCAACAGCATCTTCTGCTAGACCATAGTTATATGTTTTTCCACCAATTTGAGTACCGTTTAAAGCTTCTGTTGAAACTAATTCAATAGCAACATTAACTAGTTTAAGAGCTGAAGTAAGTACGTTTTCAGGAGCTAAATAAGCTTGATCACGGTCTACACCAATTGCAAACTTGCCAGCTTCTTTTGCTGCTTCAATTACACCTACACCTACACCACCAGCTGCATGGAATACGATATCGCAATTTTCTGAGAACATCTTAGTAGCAATTGCTTTACCTTTTGCAGAGTCTGAGAAACTATCTGCATATTGAACATCAACTTTAATTTCTTTTCCTAACTCAGCTGCTGCATAATCAACACCTGCTCTATATCCATATTCGAATTGATCAATAATATTACCAGTCATACCGCCAACAAATCCAACTTTATCAGTCTTAGTTGTTAATCCCGCTATGTAACCAACTACGAAAGAAGGTTCTTGCGCACGGAACATAACTCCTGTAACATTACTTGGTGTATTCTCATATGCATTATCAATAATTGCAAAGTTTACATCTGGGTTTGTTTCAGAAGCTGTGATTATAGCGTCTGCCATTGCAAATCCAATACCCCAGATAAGGTTTTTACCTTCATCAACTTGTTTGTCAAGGTTTGGAGCATAATCAGTTTCTTGAGTTGATTCTAGATAACTTACTTCTGCACCAGTGTTCTTTTGAAGATTCTGTAACCCTTCCCATGCTGATTGGTTGAAAGATTGGTCATTAACTCCACCTGTATCTGTAACCATACCTGCGCTAAAGCTAACAGTTTCACCAGCTGGTTCTTCAGTTACTTCCTCAGCATCTCCTGTTTCTTCTGTTGTCTCAACTGGTTCTTTTGTTGTGTCTGCTTCTTTCTTTGATCCACAAGCTGTTAATGAGAATACTAAAGTGCTTGCAAGAAGAAGTGCAATAATTCTTTTTTTCATAATATTTCCTCCTTTAAAATGTATAAATGTATTATATTGAATCGCAGTTTCCTACGAACATATAACAGAATACTACAAAGATGCTTCTAATGCAATCTTCATCATGTCTTTAAAGCTAATTTGTCTATCTTCTGCAGATAAAGATTCACCTGTAAATACATGATCAGAAATCGTAAGAATACACAAAGCCTTCTTCCCTGCTCGCGCTGCATTCATATATAGTGCTGCGGCTTCCATCTCTACTGCAAGAACATTCATCTTCTTCCATAACGAATTAGCCTCGCTATTATCATCATAGAAAGTATCAGAGGATAGTATATTCCCAACTACATACTTAATATTATTCTCATCTGCTGCATTAACTGCTCTACGTAAAAGTTCATAATCTGCAATCGGTGCAAAAGTACCAGGCAATTTATACTGTGCTGCAAAATTAGAATTCGTAGATGCTCCCATTCCAATAACAATATCTCTCAACTTAATATCATCTGTAATGCCACCAGCTGATCCAATTCTAATTATATTGTCAACATCATAAAAATGATATAATTCATAAGAATAGATTCCTATAGAAGGCATTCCCATACCGCCTCCCATAACAGTAATTTTCTTTCCATTATAAGTACCTGTATAACCTAACATATTACGAATTGTATTCACGCATACAACATCTTCTAAGAAATTCTCTGCAATAAACTTTGCTCTTAGCGGATCACCAGGCATAAGAACTGTTTTTGCTATATCTCCTACTTTTGCTCCATTATGGGGTGTTGGTGTGTTTGACATAATATATCCTCCTGAAATATCATAAATATTCTTTGTTAGAACCACTTGTTTTGTAAGTATTTATTTGATGTTTTGATTATATCACAATCAAATAATTAAATCAACGAATATTTTTGTTTTTTCTCTAACATTTGTTGCTATATTACCAAACTGATTTTAACTAATATATAAATTGCACAATTTTATTAAAATTATCTTTCTTTTTCTATAATATAATGTTATACTATGAATAAATTACTGTTAAAGTACGAACATTAATCAACATGATATCCTCTCTTATGGGTTAGATAGAGATAAAAGGAGGTTCAAATGAGCAAAAAATTAGAACGTATCAATCAATTAATTTCCATTATTAAAGAGAAAAACGGAGCTTCCGTGAAAGAACTCGCTCAAATGTTAGAAGTTTCTGAAATGACCATTCGAAGAGATCTTCAGATTCTTAATTCTAACCATATTGTAAATAATGTATACGGAGCCACGATTTATAATCCCTCTAATACTGTAGATAATCTTGATAAAAATTATACATTATTAAGTGCAAAAGTGAAAAAAAATACTGAAAAGGTTCGTATCGGCAAGTATGCCGCTTCTCTTATAGAAGATAATGATGTAATCATTATTGATTCCGGTTCCACAACAGAGCAACTAGCTATGAATATATCAGACAAGGTTAATACAACCGTATTATGCTACAACTATAATATTCTTAGCAATATTAATGATAAGGAGAATATTAAAATCATCTTTGCTGGCGGATACTTTCATCCAGATACGCAGATGTTCCAAAGCCCTGAAGGTATCTCCCTTATTAATAATATTAGAGCATCAAAGGTATTTGTATCTGCTGCCGGAATTCATCAGACACTTGGAGTAACATGCGCCAACAACTACGAAGCGCCTACTAAAAATGCTATTATTGCTTCAGCAGCTGAGAAGATTCTTATATCTGACTCATCTAAGTTTAGCCAAGTAAAATCATCATATTTTGCTGATCTTAATGAATTTAATACTATCATCTCAGACACTTCTTTGACGCCTGAATGGATCGAATATATTAATACATTAGGCATTAAATTAGTTTTAGTTTAAAAGTTGTATACACCGACAACTATAAAACCTCTACTACCAGAAAAGTTATGGTAATAGAGGTTTTCATCATTTTTGACTACTAATAAATATATTTCCTGCGTTTTCAAACATCTTCCCACTATCGTTCAATCCCTTTTTGATTTCTTTTCCTAATTGAAAATCAATATAAGTAATATTAAATTCATCATATCCTACAATTACAATAGGGGTCTCCTCATCCTTCATACCAATCACAGGCCTATCATTACTT
>CAZAKD010000089.1:4842-7143 GCA_964485435.1 uncultured Lachnospiraceae bacterium | reverse complement strand
AACTCCTATGTATATATCACCGCCTGTCCTAGCCTTGATATCATCGTACACATCATATAATCCATTGGAACCGTCTATTTTCCTTCCCTGCTCTAGCATATGTCACCCTCCTATGACTTCTCATCAGAAGGGACAAAGACCCATTCTGAGTGATTAGATTTACTTACTATTTATACATATGCCATAGTAAAAAAGATTAGAACTTATTGTTTTATCAATAGATTCTAATCTTTTTATATATTAATTATTCCATTTTAAATCTGAATATTCTAGTGTTTTATCTCTCGTTAGTAAATCTTCTACCGCTTCTTTTGCCGGCTTATCTTGAAATAGTACGCAATTAATTTGTTCTACAATTGGCATTGATACATTATATTTTTGAGATAATGCATAAGCTGCTTTAGCAGAATAAACTCCTTCTACTACTTGTTTCACTTCATCCATAGCTTCTTGCATTGTATAACCTTTACCAATGAGATACCCAGCATTACGATTACGGCTATGTTTACTTGTACAAGTTACGATTAAATCACCTACACCAGATAATCCAGAGAATGTCTCTATCTTACCTCCCATAGCAATACCTAATCTTCCTATCTCCGCAATACCTCGTGTCATTAGGGCTGCTTTAGTATTATCACCAAAACCTAGGCCATCTGCAACTCCTGCTGCAAGAGCGATAACATTCTTTATAGAACCTCCCAACTCAATTCCAATAATATCAGGGCTAATATATACTCTAAAGCAATCATTCATAAATATATCTTGAATGATATGTGCAGTTTCTTTCGTTTTAGCTCCCACAACAACTGTAGTTGGAATACCATGACTTACTTCTTCAGCATGACTAGGTCCAGATAAAACAGCTATATCTGCTCCTTTTATTTCATCATTTAATATATCTGATAACGTCTCTAAAGTAGATTCTTCAATACCTTTTGCTACATTTACAACAATCTGACCTTCCTTAATATGTGGAGCTGCTAACTTTGCTGTAGATCGCACATAAGGTGATGCAACGGCACATACAATAACATCTTGATCTGTACACGCTTCTCCTAAGTCAGAGGTAACAACTATATTATCTGGAAATTTTACTCCTGGCAATTTATCTACATGTTCTCTTTGAGTACGAAGCATCTCTACTTCTGATTCTAGAATAGACCATAATGTTACTTTATGACCATTGTTCGCTAATAAAATTGCAATTGCTGTTCCCCAACTCCCAGCACCCAGAATACCTACTTTATTCATATGTTCTCCTCCTAATACATGAATTATTTATTAATCTGTTCTTTTTGACCTAACTTTCTCTCTGTACCATGAACCAGACGGATTATATTGCCCCAATGCTTTATGTAGGCAAGTACAGTAAATATACCACTAATGAATAGCATATGTATATCACCTGAATAAAAGATATATACACCAATTGGAAAAATAAGTGCTATTACAAGTGAGCCTAAAGAAACGTATCTTGTTATTAGTACTAAACTTGTAAATACAATAAATGCAGCTATACCAAATCTCAGATCAAATGCAAACATAACTCCTGCTGTTGCTGCAATACCTTTGCCACCTCTAAACTTTAACCATACCGGAAAGTTGTGACCTAATACTACACCTAAGCCTGTATATAGTAGTAGTAACGGTAGCTCTTCCGATGAAGCTGAAGAGAAAAATCTTAGAAATAACATAGGGACAATAGCCTTTAATGCATCTCCTAAAAGTGTTAGGATCCCAGCTTTCACACCTAATGTTCGTAGTGCATTGGTAGTACCCGAATTCCCACTACCATAGTTTCTAATATCAATATGATTTAATTTACCTATGATATATCCTGTTGAAAAGCATCCGAAGATATATCCGATGACAAGACAAATAGCTCTAGGAATCATACTATTCTTTTTCCTTTCTTTCTCGGATTAAGAATCTCAAAGAGGTTCCCTTAAAACCAAACGTATCTCTAATCTTATTCTCTATATATCTAGTATATGAGAAATGCATAAGTGCTTTATCATTTACAAATATAACAAATGTAGGTGGCTTAACTGCAACTTGGGTAATATAAAATAACTTTAATCTCTTCCCTTTATCTGATGGTGGCTGTTGAAGTGCAACTGCTTCCATTAATATCTCATTTAAGGTACCTGTTTGGATACGCATGTTTTGATTCTGAATAACCATTTCAATGGTATCAAATAACTTATGCATACGTTGTCCTGTTTTAGCTGATATAAATATTAATTCTGCATATTGCATAAACGCAAGAGTATCTCTAATCTTATTGGTATATTCATA
>CAZAKD010000089.1:0-4832 GCA_964485435.1 uncultured Lachnospiraceae bacterium | reverse complement strand
TTTAACTGAAACCTGTGTCATATAATAAATTCTTAAGCGCTTGCCTTTATCTGAAGGTGGTTGTTTCATGGCAACAGCTTCAGTAAGGATTTCATTAAGGACACCTGTAGGAATTCTCAATGTCTGGCTGTCTATAATTGTGTCTATAAGCTCGTACAGTTTATTAAGTCTTTGTCCTGTAACAGCAGATACAAATATTATTTCTGCATAAGACATAAAGGACAAAGTATCTTTAATCTTACTTGTAAATTCATATATAGTCTTGTCGTTTTTCTCAATAGAGTCCCATTTATTTACCGCAATAATGATACCTTTACCTCTTTCATGGGCAATACCTGCAATCTTTGCATCTTGTTCTGTAACACCTTCTTCGGCATCAATTACTAATACAACAACCTCTGCACGTTCTACAGCTGTTACTGTACGAATAATACTATATCGCTCAAGTTCCTCTTTAATTTTGCTTTTTCGTCTAAGACCAGCTGTATCTATAAATACATATTCTTTCTCACCGTGTGTTACTGCTGTATCTATTGCATCTCTAGTAGTTCCAGCTATATCAGATACAATAACTCTATTTTCTCCTAGAATTTTATTAATAATTGAAGATTTCCCTACGTTTGGTTTCCCAACAATTGCGATTCTTGGACGTTCATCTTCTTCCTCTTCTAAATCTTCAGGTTTAAAGTGCTTAATCACTTCATCAAGCATATCACCTAATCCTAATTTTGAACTTGAGGAGATTGGATGTGGATCACCAATTCCTAAATTATAGAATTCATATACATCCGACATGAATTTATCAAAATTATCAACTTTATTGACAACAAGTAATACAGGCTTTCCTGATTTACGAAGCATATTGGCCACATTATAATCAGCATCAACCACTCCTTGTCGAACATCAACTAAGAAAATGATTACGTCAGCTGTATCTATTGCAATCTCAGCTTGCTGCCTCATATGTGTAAGCATTAAATCCTTACTCTCAGGCTCAATTCCTCCTGTATCTATCATAGTAAATTGCTTATCTAGCCATGTTACATCTGCATAGATACGATCTCTTGTCACTCCTGGATAATCTTTTACAATCGATATTTTCTCGCCAGCAAGAGCATTAAATAATGTTGATTTACCCACATTAGGCCTTCCAACAATTGCTACAATTGGTTTACTCATTTTCGTTCTCCTTAATCTATAATGCTGTCAATCAAGGACTGACCGTCTGACTGAACAACACGTATTGTGGTGTTTAATGTATTTCCCACATCTGTTAATGTATAATCATCAAGGAATACCTCTTCTCCACTACGTAGAAGTACGCTTGGTAGAATTAGATACTCACCTAGATCTTTGTTTTTGAGCTGTTCTATAATATCTTGGCCTGTTAATAGTCCTGCAACTGTAATCTCTTCACCAAAGAATTGATTCTTAATTGAATAGACGTCTACAGTAATGTTGGGATACTTCTCTTGAATCTGATCCACTAATCCACGAATTATTGGGGCTGCAAGCTGGCCTGTTGCTATAGATACTCCCTTTGTTCTAGAATCACCTATCAGTGTTTTATTATAATCTTGAAATTCTTCTAATAAAGAACGTACCATTCCAACACCATTTTCTATCTGACCATATCCTTCATAGGACTCTTCTTCTGGAATCGGCAATTCTGCTGTTAGATACCATTCATCACTTGCATATACGAAACGAGTTCCATATTCTTTTAGATATATCTCTTGATATTTATGAATAATAGAGATAATCTGTCTTGCATCTTCCTTATAGAATTTTTCAAGTGGTGCCAATCCATTACGAAACTTTGTAATACCTACCGGCACTACAGAGAGACTTTTCATAAAGGGCAGATAACTAGCCAGATCCTTAATGGTGTTCTCTAATTCTATCCCATCATTATAGCCTTTACAGCAAACGATTTGGCTATTCATCTCTATTTCCCCATCATATAACCTTTTAATTTTATCTAAGGCATCACCTGCAAAACGGTTACAAAGCATTTTAGCTCGTAATTCTTTATTCGTAGTATGAACAGATATATTAATAGGACCTAGTTTATAGAGTAGAATTCTATCTATATCTTCGTCTTTCATATTTGTTAACGTAATATAGTTGCCTTGTAAAAATGATAATCTAGCATCATCATCTTTAAAATATAGTGTATCTCTCATACCTGGCGGCATCTGGTCAATAAAGCAAAAGACACATTTATTTCTGCATGAGCGATAAGAGTCCATAAGCCCTTCCTCAAACTCTAGCCCAATGTCCTCTTCGTAATCTTTTTCTATTTCCAATTCCCATTCTTCACCGTTTGGTTTTCTTATTATTAGATTAACAAATGTATCATTCATAAGAAAATGATAATCGAAAACATCTTTTATTATAGTATCATTAATACTTATTAGAGTATCCCCCGCTTCGATGTTTAATTCCCAGGCGATGCTATTCTCTGTTACTTTATTAATGATATGTTTTTTTTCATTCATATAACACCTCTAAGCTAATGCACTTCACTTTTATATCAGTGATAAAAATGCTGCTAAATTTCCTCTTTTTCCATTGGTTGCCCTATGAGAGTATAATAAATTAGAATTACAACAGGTGCATATACTAGATATCGATATATTTTCCATTTTAATTCCTGCCTCTAGCATATTATATCTATTGGCTAACCACAAGTCCAATTGATATTTTCCATCTTCTTTTTCTTCTAGAATATTCTTTATGGCATCTTTAGTATATGTATTTCTCACTTCTTTAGCCACATCATCACTTACCTCATAGCAATCTCTACAGATTGAAGGACCAATAACTCCAATAATGTCTTTTGGATTAGAATTAAACTCTACCTTCATAGCCTCTATGGTTTTACCAGCTATATTTTTTACTGTGCCTCTCCAACCAGAATGACTTAATCCTATTGCCTTTTGTCTCTGATCTACAAAATATAATGGGACGCAGTCTGCATAAAAGGTAACAAGGCTTAGCCCAGCTACATTGGTAATGAGCGCATCTATTCCCCTAAGGTCATTTTCTATATAGATTCCTTTTCCCATATCTTCTTCAGTAACACGGGTAATCTTTGTATCATGTATTTGATCTGAGAAAACAAGCCCTTCACTTTGTATTCCAATAGAGCTACAGATTCTCTTGAAATTAGTAAGTACATTTTCTTGTTGATCACCTCTAGAAAAACTAAGATTCATAGTTGCTAGATGTCCTTTGCTTACTCCTCCTAGCTTTGTTGAGAAACCATGTTTTATATAAGAAAGCTTAGATAACTGGGGAAATGTAATATAGCAAGGGTCAGATTCAACATCTAATTGGCCTCTATCCTGTTCATTATTATTATAGTCCATATTGGCGATTCGATTCTTATTACAATATATCAATTTGTGTTGATTTATATTTTCACTCATGTAATCTGTCCTCTCTATACTGTAAATGCATCTTCAATAATGCGAATCTCTTCACCTAATATAACAACTACGTCAAACCTACAAGGTGTTTCTTCACTAAGCCCATGTCTGAGCAAATAAAATCTTGCACTGCGAATGATACGCTGTTGTTTTCTATAATTTACTGCCTCTTCTGGTTCTCCTAAGCGATTGGAGCTTCTATACTTTACTTCTAAAAATACTAGATATCCTTCATGCTTAGCTATTATATCAATTTCACCAGATCTACAATAGAAATTTGTCTCTATAACCTCATATCCATGTTTCACCAAATATTCAATGGCATATTGCTCTTTTAATGCCCCAATACTTCTTTTATTGTACATCCTTCTCTTTCATTTTACCTTTCATTCGATCCATTTTATCAACAAAAACAAGTATCTCAGCAACTACATCATATAATTCTTGCGGAATTGCTTCACCTAAGTCTAGTTTAGATAGCGTGGACGCCAATCTATCATCCTTATGTATCGGAATCTGAGTTTCTTTTGCAGTATCAATTATCTTATCTGCAAGAAATCCACGTCCAGTTGCAATAATTTTAGGAGCAGAATCAACATTGGGATCGTATCCAAGTGCTACTGCTGTCTTAATTTTCTCTTTATTATTTTTATGTTGATTCATTGCCATCACCTACTAATCTATAAAATGAGTGATAAAACTCCTTCTATGTATCGGGCACGGTCCATGTTCTTTGATTGCTTTAATATGTTCTTGGGATCCATAACCTTTATTTCTAGCAAATCCATACTCAGGAAATATCTTGTCATATTCCACCATCATTCTATCCCTAGACACTTTTGCCACAATACTTGCCGCTGCAATAGAAGCACTTCTGGCATCCCCCTTTACAATCCCTACTTGTTTCATGGTTACCTCTGGAAGATGTACTGCATCAATAAGTAACAAATCAGGTGTGATATTTAATGCAGCGATTGCTTCTTGCATTGCTTTATAGGTAGCTTGTAAGATGTTAATATCATCAATTACATCTGGAGAGATCACACCGATACCAACTCCTATTGCTCTTTCATGGATGATATCATATAACTCATCTCTCTTTTTTTCACTTAATTGCTTAGAATCGTTTAAGTATAGAATTCCATCTTCTTTCGGAAGAATTACTGCACCTGCAACTACTGGCCCTGCAAGTGGACCTCTTCCTACTTCATCTATTCCACAAATATAAGAAAAATCCTTATATTTTTGTTCAAATTCTCTCATTTGATTGCTTCGAACCAATTCATCTTTATATTTTTGAGCCTCTTTTCTGTACCGAGCTACTAGATTTTGAACCCCAACTCTTGAATCATCTTCATATTCAACAAGTACAGATTCTAGATCACTTAGATGTATTTG
>CAZAKD010000088.1:0-7171 GCA_964485435.1 uncultured Lachnospiraceae bacterium | reverse complement strand
AGAATATAGTGCATCACCACTAGGTCTAATTTGAACTACAACTGCATTCATGCCCATAGTCGCTGTATTATCAAACATTTCATCAATATAGGCTTTAAACTCTTGTTCTGTATATCCAGTCTTCTTAAATTCTAGATAGGATATCCACATTCCTTTAAACTCCATTGACACTTTTATCTGTCTTACTCTTCTATTACCTGCTTTGTCTATTGACAAAAAACTATATAATCCTGAAGAGGTAACATCAAGACTTGTTGTGTTCTCTAGTACCTTACCATAGATATCCCATTTTTCATGATTAGGATTCTTTATATTGCCCTTTATATATGTAATGCTATTGATTCCAGAAGCATCCCTTGATGTTGCTTTAATAGTTGCTACTTGGTTTATTACATTATAGGATAGATTTAGGCTCGGTAACGTTTTATCAATATTATCAATTGTAATAGTGGCAATTCGAATATTACCTGCCTTGTCAACTACATAAAAACTATATAAACTGTTTCTATTCACTGTAACAGAAGTGGTATGAGTCTTGTTAAGTTTTAATGTAGTACCTTTTGTTTTAAAATATAACTTACTCTTCTTTCCTACTGCCCATTTTACAGTTTTTATTCCAGAGGCATCGGTTGCTTTAATGCTTATCTTAAGATTTTTATTAGTCGGTGTAGTCTTAGCAGGGGTTAAAGTTACTGTAGGAAGCTTTTTATCTTTTGCAGCTGCATTGGCAGACCCACTTGCTTCAAAGGAACCTATTAAGCTAAAGCTACACATAAGTATTAAAAACAATCTTAATAATTTTTTCATATAAATTCTTCTCACTTTCTTTCTGTTTCAACTTTGCTGTGGGGAGTAATTTATCTTCTTTTATCTTCCAGTAGGATACTCTTCAAACATTGCAACAGTAGCATCATAAATTGATTTTGCAGCTTCTCTTTGGAATTCTGGATCTATAAGCTTCGCAAGATCTGATTTATTACTCATGAATCCTAATTCAATAAGAATTGCTGGAACAGTGTTCCTGTGTACTACTACAAACTTGGCTGTCTTTACTTTTCTATTAGTTAAGCCCAATTCGGAGGATAATTGATCTACAAAGTATGTGGCAAGATCTTTACTTGTTAAACCTGAATCTGCCATTTTATTATTACTTGTTGAATAAAATACTTCGATTCCTTTTGCTGATGTACCGGCTGCATTCATATGTAGACTTATAAACATGTCAGCATCAACTTTTTTAGCAAATGTGGCTCTATCATCTAAAGTTATGAATTTATCACTTTCCCTCGTCCAATAAGCTTTCACATTAGAGTTTTTACTATTGAAGTACTCACTTGCATATTTCACTAGTATGTTGTAATTCACTTCTTTTTCTTTTTTTCCTCCTCCAGATGTTCCTGGATCGCTTCCACCGTGACCTGCATCTAACACAACTATCTTATCATAGATCTTATTCGGATTATCTACTTGTACATAGATATACTCACCTTGTATAGAGTAACGATATCCTTGAATCTTAGAGGTCTTCACTTTAATATCGGTATTGCCTGAACTATTTAGCGAATAATCTACCGATGTTATAATATTATCAGTATTAACGATTGGATTCTGATCTAATAATGCTATTTGATCTCCCGGAAGGGTAATGATAAATTGTTTGCTATTATACAAGTCCTTATCAGTAATATCTGAGATAGATATCCCTGCTGGTTTTCGTATAATAAGAGAGTTATTTAATATTGTTTCATCAAATAGACGAATAACCATTTGGTTCTCATTGTTATAATTTATAACATAACTACTATTTGATTTTTTTGTTAAAATCACTTGAGTTGTATCTTGTGAAGTATTTTGTACTGATACCTCTTGAAGGTAATTTCCGTCCGATATTAATGAGTTTTGGATGCCAATGCCATTAGTGGTGTGTGGAAACTCCATATATACACGTGTAGAGTCCTCTGTAATTACAGGGCTTAGCTTATTTAATGATGTTACTGTTATGGTATCTTCTTGTCCATTAAGACGACTAGCCTCTAATCCTGCGATATAATTCTTATAAACTGTAATGTACAATGTATATCGATCTGGAGATAGTGTAACTTCGTATTTTAAATTATCTGATATAAGATCTAAAGATAACATCGTTTGATTCAAAGTAGAATCAAAAGTTCCTACTACTTGTTTTACAAGACCTGAATTCATAACATAGGTTGTATTCCCTGAGAACATATTGCTCAATGTTACACCAAGGGTATCTTCATCTATATAAGCGGAAGATACATTGCTAAATGGAGAACTTGAAGTAACTTTATATACGTCTTTATTATTATATTCTGTTAGATCTTGTTCAACATATAATAATGTGCCAATATTCCCATAACCTTCTAGATTTGAGTTCACAATACTCTTAATTCGTTGATATTCAACCTCTTCTCCTGGAAGAATTCCATATGTAAGGTAGGTTTTTGGGTCTTGATTTATAGGTACTTCAACATCTGGTAAATTAACACCTGGTGTTTCAACTTCTGGTTTTTGGGTCTTAGTTGAGATAATAGAGGTTCTTGTTTTACTATCCCAGCTATAATCATAACCTAGAAAATTCGCAATATCCTCACCAGGAACAATAATATAAGATTTGTTTATGTTCTTGTTTCTCAATACTCTTGGTGCCTGAGACAGTTGTTTATTCACTCCATTTACCAAAGCACTTTTGCTACCTAATGTTAATACAATATGAACATCATCTTTTTTAAGAGATACTGTTCTATCAGTTGGATTATAGATATATTCAGCTTTAATACTAGAAGATGAAAATGTATTCTTAGCATGTACCATCGCCGTATTATTAATTATGATCGATACCATATTATTCAAGTTAACTTTCACATTATCTACTGTAACTTGACCTTGTGAACCAGAATATATGTGCCATTTATTATCATAATGTAAAGTTAATGGCATAGAATTAGATACTTTTAAAACAGAAGTAGATATGCTACTATTCCAGCTATAGGTATAGCCTAATGACTCCGAAACAAATCTAGCAGGTACCATAACTTTAGACGTTCCTGTAGATCTATAATTAACAATTATCGGTGCAATAGACATTGTCCTTTTTACTCCATTTACATATGCTGTTTTACTATTTACTGTCATCTGCACTGTAAATGCATCATTTTTAATAACTATTTTCTTTGTCTTACTAGAATAAGTATAACTTGTATCCATCACTTTATTATTAAATACATCGCTTCCAGGAAGAAGTGATATTCCATCTATAATAATTCCAGGATATTTGCTATTGTTAATCTGCTTGTTATCTAATTTATAAGTCACCTGTTTACCAGTATAGGTAATATTCTTCTTGTTATATCTCAGATTCAATTTAGATGCGGCTTCCACTGATTGAAAAGGCATATTAAAAGCTACTATAATCATTACTGCTATCATCATCACGATACGAAGTATCTTTATATTAATCATTGCCTTATTGAGCTTATATTGTGCTCCATTATTGTCTTTTGTATGTGTTACATTCATTAATATCACTCTTCACCATTTCCTTTCTTATGCATTAACATGTTGCTATTAAGATACTATAATTAAAAAGTGTTAGAAATGTGTCAAAGGTTGATTAAAATTGGAATTCTATATATAATTGAGGTATGTTATGACACTATATGAAGAAGGTGTAAAATATGAGAGAATTTAATTACCATGACAAAGTAACGATTAACAATGAGAAAAAATTAAGAGAAGTTTTAGAGAATCTTCCAAAATTCTGTGGAACCTTCTTTCGTGGTATTGAGCCTACTACTTCTTCCCGAACTAGACTAGGATATGCCCATGATTTAACTGTCTTTTTTCATTTTCTATATGAGACGAATCCTTACTTTAAGAATAAAAATATTAGAGATATACCCGTTAAGATTCTGGACGAGATTAAACCTGTAGATATTGAGGAATATCTTGAATATATCAAATACTATAAAAAAGATGATAGAGAATATTTAAATAACGAAAGTGCTAGAAAACGTAAGCTAATCTCCTTAAGGAGTCTTTATAATTATTGTTATAAAAAAGAATGGATTGAAACCAATCCAGCATCCAAAGTAGATATTCCTAAATTACATACAAAAGAAATTGTTCGATTAGATGTGGATGAAGTGGCATTACTACTGGATGAAGTTGAAGGTGGACAATCTCTTACAAAATCACAAAAGGTATATCATGAGAAGACAAAAGTAAGAGATCTTGCCATTATGACCCTACTACTTGGCACAGGAATTCGTGTATCTGAATGTGTAGGACTTGATCTCTTAGATATTGATTTTAAAAACTATGGGATTAAGATTCAAAGAAAAGGTGGAAATGAAACCATTATCTATTTTGGGGATGAAGTATGTGAAGCTTTAGAAATGTATCTAGAAGAGCGAAATACTATTGTGACTATGACAGGACATGAAAATGCACTCTTTCTTTCTATGCAAAAAAGAAGGATTAGTGTTAAGTCAGTTGAAAATTTGGTTAAAAAATATTCGAAGACGGTTACTACTGTTAAGAATATTACTCCTCATAAACTTAGAAGTACTTATGGTACAAATCTATATAAAGAGAGTGGGGATATCTATCTGGTTGCAGATGTTTTGGGACATCAAGATGTAAATACTACTAAGAAGCATTATGCTGCTATAGATGATTCAAGTCGTAGACGTGCTGCGAAGTTTGTGCAGTTGAGGGAGAAGTAAACAAAAGAAATAACTTAAAAAAACTTTTTAGTGAAAAAGTGTCGTTTTTTGATTTGCTTTACTATATTAAATATATTTTTGAGCGGCGATAGACTTTACTTGCAGGCACCCTACCGCTGTTGGTGCATATCTATATTAATTCACATTCTTTGAAAATAGTAATATAATATTATCAAAAGCTTTATTACTGAAGCTATGTTTATAGAACATCTCAGATGCTAACAAAGCTGCTAGCGGATATCTTTGCCTTAGTCCTTCGATAATGGTGGCTTTTTCCTATTCTCTCAGGCAATTCTTTTTAGTCAATTCTCCATGCTGAATTAAGTAGTTGAACATTTTCTGATCAAATATAAATTCGTATATTTTATATAATCCTCCTATAGTACAATGAGATTTTACTGTAAATTTCGATCCTATAAAACTTTCATTCGGCAATGTCATTGTATCTCTATACTTAGTCTCTCTCTTGTTATTTAAATTTCGTTTTAAAGTTTTATCTATCTCCTCTAGCTCAATATTATCATATACTTTTAATCGGTCGAAATATTCATATACTTTTTCAGAAGTATGAAATTTGCTGAGCAAATCATTTTGATAGTGTATATCATCAACAAATCTTGCTCGTCTTATTTCATCTTCTATAATAAATTCATTAGAGAAATCCTTCATTGCTTTTGAATATTCTTCAAAATTCAAATCATAATCATCATCAAGGAGAGTTGCATAACTAATATTATCACAATAATCTTTTAAAAAATTAATTATTTTTCTTCTATATTGTTCATTAACCATTATATTATTATCTATATATATTTTTTTCATTTTATGTCTTTACTCCTTTTTGATATTTTAATATGGATTGTCAACAATTATCTGAAAAAACTTTTTTAAGGTTATTTACTCTGAACTCTCTTGGTGTTTAATAAAGACGAATTCTGAACATCCCACCAGACTTGCTTGACGCGATGGATTAGGCTGACTCAAAATGTTATTTTTCTTTTTTTCTAATTTATCAAGTATAGCGATTGTTGAACCTCCCACAATCGCAGAAAGATATAATACTGATAAAATAATTGTTATGCCCGTATTATCATTATCAACGCTGCCTAAAACACTACTACCTAAACATATTATATGCATCAATAATTCCTCCAGATGAACATTTTATGTCAAGTGTATCTATTTTATTTGTATTATTAATTACTATATCTACCGATAATATTGGTTTGAACAATGTTTTGAGTATAAGTTTCACCCGTTTCCCAGAGATTTTGCATACTTGCACCTGGAAAACCTTTAGATTCGTCTTTGCAGCAAGCATATCAGCGTACCTCTTAGTAAAACCTGTTTTTGATTCATAAACAATTACCATTTTATTTTTACCTCCTGGTAAATCAATTTTTAACTACCATTTCAATAACCATATTATACCATAACAAACTACTAATTAAATATATATTTTTTTTAACAACGGTATAAATCCACTAAATAAAATGCAAATTTCTCTTAAATAGAGGAATTTGCATTTTATTGTTATATATATGTTTCATCTTACATCAAATCTGTCTTACCATTTACATTTACTTGTTCATCTTCGTCAATAGGAATTATAATACATCTCTTACCATCAATAAATTGTGCTTTAATTTGATCTACTTTTTCAGGTTTTACTCGTAAAACCACACCATAGTCTGTAGCCTTATTTGTTTCTTCCAACTGCTCCTGTAATTGACCTATCTTTTCCATAAGTGCCTTTTCTACTTTTCGTTTATTGTTTTCAGCCAGCACTTTTTTATCAATAAGGTAATCAACTACAGGTAGTTCATCACCAAAATTTTCTTCATAAGCTGTCCCTATTTTATCTGTTATATCTTCTGGCAGATTATTTTCAGTCATAATCTCTCGAACTGATTCTTTGGTCAATACTGCCGGTTCTTCCGTTGAATCTGATAATTCAGCCTGTTCCTCTGCAAGTAGACTAAGACTTTCCTGAATATCACCAAAGACCTTATCTACCTGATCCGAATCATTTATGGCAGTTTTGATGATTGTATGAAAGGCATTTTTTTGTTCAGTAGCCGTAGGTTTTGAAGGACAGCCTAAGGCTGATTCTATTAACTCTCTATGAGGCTCTAAAGCATTTTTCGTGTAAAACATAACCGAATGTATATCCGTACTACGGTCAGTAAATGCTGGAAATATGAATCCCGTATCTGGAGCACCTACGACCCAATCACGGTTACGTGGTCCAATTCTATTTTCATTTTCTAAATAACCAAGTGCTGGTTTTGTTAGTTCTACAGGGCAGATAGCACATAACAAATACTCATAAACTTCTTCTGATTCATCTAATCTGGAATTATCTTTTGTTTTTACCATAACATCATAAGCATCATGATATACTAAAATCAGATAATTTCCTG
>CAZAKD010000087.1:329-7208 GCA_964485435.1 uncultured Lachnospiraceae bacterium | reverse complement strand
GGAGTTTTTGCTTGCGTCGGCACTTAGGCTCTGTCCTTTAGAGCCTTATGTACCGTTACGCAAAGCAACTAAGCGAAAGCGCCTCCGTATTGAAACCTTTCCACGTGTCAACGTTCCGGACCTAAGAACTACAGGAAATAATTTGGAAATTAGTTGCAATATATTGACTTGCTATATTTTATCTATTATAATGTTTAGAGTGTTTGTATTAACTAGGTAGAGAAGGTGTGAATGAATGCTAAAAAGCATGACAGGCTTTGGTCGTACAGAGATTGCAACCAAAGAAAGAAAAGTAATCGTAGAGATGAAATCAGTGAATCATAGATATTGTGACATATCCATTAAGATTCCAAAGAAATTAAATTTTTTTGAAGCTGGCATTCGTAACTTGCTAAAGCAATATATTGGCAGAGGTAAGGTAGATGTATATATCAGTTATGAAGATTATACAGAGAATACAACATGTGTAAAATATAATGAAGAACTTGCAAAAGAATATCTAAAGAATCTTAATCGAATGAGTGAAGAACTTAATCTTAAGAATGATATAACAACCTATTCCTTATCTAGATACCCAGACGTGTTTTCATTAGAAGAACAGCCAATTGATGAAGGAGAACTCTGGGCATTTATTGAGCAAGCCATTCAGAAAGCAGCAGAGAGATTTGTTGAGACTAGAATATCAGAAGGTCAAAACCTGAAAGAAGACCTTATCAATAAGCTTGAAGAGATGAATGAAGTTGTACTGTTTATCGAAGAAAAATCACCTGAGATTTTGGCAGAATACCGTAACAAGCTGATTGATAAAGTACAAGAACTTTTAGGAGATACGAAGATTGATGAAAGTATTCTTGCTACAGAGCTTACGATTTATGCAGATAAGATATGCGTTGATGAAGAAACTGTTCGACTAAAGAGCCATATCTCCAATATGCAGGCTACTTTATTAGAAGAGAATAGTGTTGGTAGAAAGTTAGACTTTATTGCTCAGGAGATGAATCGTGAGGCAAATACTATTTTATCTAAGGTCAATGACCTTGATATAACCAATAAAGCCATTGATTTAAAGACAGAGATTGAAAAGATTAGAGAGCAGATTCAGAACATAGAATAGCTTATGGTAGAAAAGAGGAATTGTATTGAACCGTTTTGTGAATGTTGGATTTGGTAATGTAGTGAATTCGAATAAGATTATAAGTGTTATAAGTCCAGAAGCGGCACCAATCAAGAGAATGGTTCAAACTGCAAAAGACAACAATATGGCCATTGATGCCACTTGTGGAAGAAGAACAAGAGCAGTGATTGTTGCTGATAGTGGTCATTTAGTATTATCGGCACTATTGCCGGAGACGATTGGTATTAGAGTAAATGGACAGGATGGTACAGTGACAAAAGGTGGAGAAGATGAATAAGAATGGAATTTTAACTGTGGTATCAGGATTTTCAGGCGCAGGTAAAGGTAGTGTAATGAAGGCACTCCTAAGCAAATACGATTATGAATTATCTGTATCGGCTACTACAAGAGAGCCAAGGGTGGGAGAAGTTCATGGAAGAGAATATTTCTTTTTGACAAGAGATGAATTTCAGCGTATGATAGGAGAGAATGAATTCATTGAATGGGCGGAATATGTGGGGAACTATTATGGTACCCCTAGAAGTTATGTAGAAGAGAAATTACGAGAAGGAAAAGACGTAATCCTTGAGATAGAGATTCAAGGGGCAATGAAGGTGAAAGAACAGTTTCCAGATGCTTTATTTCTGTTTATTACACCTGCTTCTGCAGAAGAACTACGTAGCCGTCTAATCAGTAGAGGCACCGAGTCTGAAGATAAGATTAAGCAGAGACTCATAAGAGCATCAGAAGAAGCAATCTATATGAATTCTTATGACTATATCGTGGTTAATGAGACCAATCACTTAGATGATTGTGTAGAAAAAGTAAATCAGATTATTGTCAATGAACATAGTAAGATATCTAATAGTAGCTTACTAATTAATAAGATGAAAGAAGAACTATATTCTTTTCAGGAAGGAGATATATAATATGATACATCCATCATATACAGACTTAATGGAAGTGGTAAACAGTGAGGTAGAACCAGGAGAGCATCCTGTTGTTAATAGCAGATATTCTATTGTATTAGCTACAGCAAAAAGAGCGAGACAGATTATTGATGGGAGAGAACCATTTGCCCAAGCACCATGTAATAAACCTCTTTCTTCAGCGGTAGAGGAACTATTCCAAGCAAAGATCAAAATCATTAGTGATGAAACAGATGTAACAGAGGACTAAGAGTCTTATTATGCAGGTACATGACAATAGAATGTAAGGCAATTCTAATGTCATGTATTGTTTTTTATAATAATATGGGAATAGGAATGAACAGAAAGTAGGATAGCACATGAGTGATAATATTCAAAAGAATGAACAGAAGAACAGCCTTTTAAAGGATATGATAGAGATTGTTGTATATTTTGCAGTGGTAATGCTTATCGTACTGTTTATTTATCAATATGTAGGGCAACAAGTAGAAGTAAAAGGAAGTTCTATGGAAACAACTTTAAGTGATAAAGATAGGCTAATTCTAGAAAAGATTAGTTATCGTTTTGGAGAGCCTGAGAGATATGATATTGTGGTGTTTCGTCCATATGAAGAGGATAAAGATTTATATTATATAAAGAGGATTATTGGATTGCCTGGAGAGACAGTGCAGATTGTTGATGATAATATATATATTAATGACATATTAATAGAAGAAGATTATGGCAATGAACCTATGGAAGACCCAGGGATAGCAGAAGTAGCAATTACATTAGGCCAAGATGAGTATTTTGTATTAGGGGACAATAGAAATCATACCACTGACAGTAGGTATGAGATTGGCAATGTAAAAAGAGATGCTATCATTGGAAGAACTTTTGCAAGGATATGGCCTTTAAATGAAATAGAGGTATTAAAACATCAATAAGAAGAGAGGAATTGTTATGGAAGTAGACACTACTGTAAAAGAACAATTAATTGGGGAAAATAAACGATCAAATAAAAGTGCAATCATTAAAGAGCTGATTCTGTATGGAGTTATCTTTGTTTTATGTGTCTTTATTATACCAAGGTATGTGGTTCAAAAAACCATCGTAGATGGAGAATCTATGGAGTTATCTTTATATGACCAAGATCGTCTCTTAATAGATAAATTGACTTATCAATTTCAAGACCCTGAAAGATTTGATATTGTAGTATTTTATCCATATGGTAAAGATGTTGATGAATATTATGTAAAGAGAGTTATTGGCTTACCAGGGGAGACAGTTCAGATTGTAGGAGAAGATATATATATTAACGATGTGCTCCTAGAAGAAGACTATGGAAAGGATCCTATCACTTATGCTGGTATGGCAGCAGAATCTGTTTTATTAGGTGAAGATGAATTCTTTCTCTTAGGAGACAATCGTGAGGTTAGTTTTGATAGTCGTTACGAAGAAATAGGCCTTGTTCATAAGAATATGATTGCAGGTCATACTTTGCTGCGTATCTGGCCATTGAAGGATTTTGGAATTGTTAAATAAAATTAAGTGACGGAACGATGACACGAGTAGATGCTACTGAAAAGGAGGCGCTTTCGCTTAGTTGCACTTCGTAGCGGTACATAAGGCTCTATAGGACAGAGCCTAAGTGCCGACGAGTGCAAAAACTCCTTTTTCAGTAGCATATACTCGTGTCATCGTTCCTGGTTACTGAATGGTTTTTGAATAGTAAAAATCTTAAAACATAAAATAAATGGGGATACCACTTTATAACTATCATCTTGTTATAAAGTGGTATCTCCATTTATTTTGTATTTTATTTTTATATTTTGGTGCTCCAATTGGAGCAATTGATGGTCTTGGTTGCAAAGTCTTCATAGAAGTCTGGTTCATGACATATTAGTAGGATACTTCCTTTGTATGCTTTTAATGCACGATGTAACTCTTGTTTGGCATCAGCATCAAGGTGGTTCGTTGGTTCGTCTAATAGTAAAACGTTAGTTTCTTGATTAATTAGTTTACATAAGCGCACTTTAGCTTGCTCACCACCGCTTAATACTCTAACTTGACTTTCTATATGTTGAGTTGTTAAGCCGCATTTTGCCAATGCACTTCGTACCTCATATTGTGTATAAGAAGGGAATTCGCGCCATATTTCTTCAATACATGTATTGTTCTTAGCGCCTGTCATCTCTTGTTCAAAATAACCTTTATAGAGGTAATCACCTAATATTACTTTACCTTGAAGAGGATGTATAATTCCTAAAATACTTTTAAGTAATGTAGTCTTTCCGATACCATTGGCACCAGTCAGAACAATTTTTTCTCCACGCTCCATAGATAGGGTAATTGGTTTTGAGAGAGGTTCATCATAACCTATAACCAAGTGCTCTGCTTGGAAGATGTATTTTCCAGCGGCTCTTGCTTCCTTAAAGTTGAATTCTGGCTTCGGTTTATCTTTAGCCAATTCTATAATATCCATCTTGTCTAGTTTTTTCTGTCTAGACATTGCCATATTACGAGTGGAAACACGTGCTTTATTACGAGCAACAAAGTCTTGGAGATCACTAATTTCTTGTTGTTGTCTTTTATAAGCGGATTCAATTTGCTGTTTCTTTACTTCATGGACTTCTTTGAATTTGTTATAGTCGCCAACATAACGATTTAATTCTTGATTCTCCATATGATAGATAAGGTTAACCACACTATTTAGGAATGGTATATCATGAGAGATTAGGATGAATGCATTCTCATAATCATTTAAGTATCGTTTTAGCCACTCAATATGGACTGTATCAAGATAGTTGGTAGGCTCGTCAAGGAGAAGTATATCTGGTTTCTCTAATAATAATTTGCCTAACAGAATCTTAGTTCTCTGTCCGCCACTGAGCTCAGACACATCTTTATCTAAGCCGATATCATCTAACCCTAATGCCTTTCCAATCTCTTCAACCTTTGAATCAATGATATAGAAGTCATGGGAATCAAGTAAATCTTGAATGGTTCCGAATTCATCCATAATACTCATAAGAGAATCTTCATCTGTATCTGCCATTAGAGTGCATAGATGATTCATCTTGGCTTCTAATTCATATAGAAAGGAAAAGGCTGATTTAAGAACATCTCGAATAGTCATTCCTTTTTCTAATACAGTATGTTGATCTAGGTATCCGACTCTAACATTCTTTGCCCATTCAACATTTCCTTCATCTGGCATTAATGTGCCAGTGATAATATTCATGAAAGTAGATTTACCTTCACCATTTGCGCCAATCAGTCCAATGTGTTCACCTTTTAGTAGGCGAAATGACACATCATTGAAGATTGCTCTATCACCAAATCCATGGCTTAAGTGTTCTACATTTAATATACTCATATATGTTACTCCTTAGTGTCGCTTTCCTTACATCTATCTATTTATACAATTTGTACTTTTAGTAAGTTGGTTGTTCCAGATATTCCAAGTGGAACACCAGCCGTAATTACAGATAAGTTACCAGTTTTTAAGTAGCCTGCATTTTGCACAGCGTCTACTGCATGTTGGAAGAGTTCATCAGTATTCTTTTCTTCTTTAATAAGAAGAGGAGTCACTCCCCAAGATAGGTTTAGTTGTCTGCATACATGTTCATAAGTGCTGCAGCCAAATATCGGACAATATGGTCTGTATTTAGAAATCATTCTGGCAGTCTGACCTGACTTGGTTACAGTAATAATTGCAGATGCATTAAGGTCATGAGCAGTTGTACAAGTAGCATGAGAGATTGCATTGGTAACGTCAGGATTACTTAATATATCACGTTTCTTTAATCTTGATTTATAATCAATATCGTCCTCTGTACGTTTTGCAATCTTAACCATCATCTCTAAGGCTTCTACAGGATATTGTCCTGCAGCAGTTTCTCCTGATAACATAATTGCGCTTGTACCATCATAGATGGCATTAGCAACATCTGTTGTCTCAGCTCTTGTAGGTCTTGGATTTTTAATCATAGAATCAAGCATCTGAGTAGCAGTAATAACTTGCTTACCAGCATCATATACTTTTTTAATAATCATTTTCTGAATAACAGGTACATCTTCAGTAGGAATCTCAACACCCATATCACCACGAGCAATCATGATGCCGTCACACACAGCAATGATCTCATCAATATTTTGAACACCTTGTAGGTTCTCAATCTTTGCAATGATATTAATGGTATTACAATTATATTCTTTGAAAATCTTACGAATCTCAAGAATATCGTCAGCAGTTCTTGTAAATGATGCAGCGATAAAGTCATATCCATTTTCAATTCCGAAGATAATGTCTTTACGGTCTTTTTCGCTAATAAAAGGCATAGATAATATTGTTCCAGGAACATTTACCCCTTTTTTATCGGAAATTGCACCATCGTTATTAACGATACATGTAATGTCTGTATCAGTTTTGCTTATCACATTCATTTCCACTAGCCCATCATCTATTAATACAGGTGAACCTACTTTAATATCAGCTGGTAAACCTTTATATGTTATAGATACGATAGATTCGTCACCTTCTATGTCCCTTGTTGTTAAAGTGAACTTTTGACCTTTTTTAAGTTGAGCCTCTTCATTTTTGAATGTTTTGATACGAATCTCTGGACCCTTTGTATCAAGTAGAGCAGCAATTGGAAGATTCAATTCTTCTCTAAGTTGGTTCAGTTTCTTCTTACGATTGCCATGCTCTTCGTGATCAGCATGAGAGAAGTTGAATCTAGCAACGTCCATACCGGCAAGGGCTAATTTTTTCATTATCCCCTTTTTAACAGGGAAATAAGTTTTGACATTTTTTAGATTATTGTTATAATATGTGTTGGTGAAATTCATGGA
>CAZAKD010000087.1:0-319 GCA_964485435.1 uncultured Lachnospiraceae bacterium | reverse complement strand
TCCAAAAGTACATATTATTTTAGTTTTTCTCATAGTGTAGTTCGTATGATAATTGTGTAATGATCGGTTTTGTCCAATCTAATTGTAATATTATCATACACTCCTTTCCATATTAGTGTATCTATATAATATAATGAATATTAATTATTATAGGGTAATAGTGGATATAAATAGATTAAAAAACAAACCCATGATATTATACCACATTTTTATAAATAATAAAGTTTTTTTAATAATTGTTGAAAAATATGTGTTTAGAAGGGATGGTTCTAATTGTTGACACTCTCTTTCAGAGCGAATATAATGATTGTTAAAGCGA
>CAZAKD010000086.1:0-7251 GCA_964485435.1 uncultured Lachnospiraceae bacterium | reverse complement strand
CTGATGAGTTGGGGACGGTAACTGACGCGTCAGTTACCGTCCCCAACTCATCAGGTACCGTCCCCAAAGATTACTTAATCTGTTTGATTTCGTATCCCTTTTCTTTTAATATATCGAGAACGCTATAATCGCTTAGATAATGTAAGCTTCCAACAACTACAAAGTAACTTTTACTTCCATCCGCTTTCAGTAAGTTGTCTATATAGTTAGCCATCCCTTTATCTCGGCTGGTTAATAAGCCGTTATAATATTCTTCGGTGTAAGTTTTCACATTAGGATCTTGAACTTGAGCAAATGTATCGCCTAGAATTTCTTCTTCTAAGTTAAAACTCTTTTTAAAGGATTCAATATCTCCATTATGCCAGTAGTCTAACCACTTATTCAATAGAGATTCATCTGTTTTAGTCGTAGATGTATCTGAAGTATTGTTTATCATCTTATCTAATTCTTTCATACTATTCGCGAGAAGGTATTCTTGTAGCCCAGCTGAGAAGTTATCAAATAACTTACCTTGGAATTCATAACCTTCTATCTCAAGAATAGGTTTATCCTCTAACATGGCTCTTGACATAAAACTAATATCAATTCCTAAAGCAGAGGACTGAGCAACTTCTGTTGCATCTGTTGAGTTAGCTGATGAATAGGAAGTAAATAGATTAGATAAGTACCATGGTTTCATATTCGTTATAGTGGTTTCTGGATAACCAATAGAGGTAATTGCTTTTACAGCCTTATCATAGGTCTCTTTTGAGATATGATCCATTAATGTTGAACCATCAGTATAAGTAGTTAGCTGGGCGAATCTATTCATTCCATCATTATCGTATAGATTTACTTCAACTACTAAAGCATCAGATTCTTGATATGCCTTTAGCATTCTCTGGCTAAATGGATAGATATCATTGTTGGCGATATGAATGGAGCCTAGCAAGTAAGCAGTGTTTCCACCTTTTTTCACTTCCCACATAAAGCCTTTGCTTGCAACATCAAGAGAATCGTATACATAAGTTGTAAGTCTGGTTGCATATACACAAGCTTGTTCAAGTGTACAGATATCTTTAGCCTTTAATTCTTCTTTTGCACCAGTATATATACCATATTCAGTCATAAAAGCAAGAGGAGTATATTTCTTCTTTAAGCCTATATCTTCTGAATAGGAATTACTACTTAGAACAGTATAGAAGGAGTTTAACACTTCTTCTACAGTCATCTTATCCTTTAGAGTAAGAGTTGGATTCTGAGTCTTAGTAACACCATCTGCTTTTCTTAATTTATCATTAAGCCCAGAAGTAAGAGTTTTCATTTGAGCTTTTGTAATGGTACCTTTTAATCCGGTTTCATACCAAGTCAGCGGATATATTCCATAGCTATCACCAGTTAATAGATCTGATAATGCCCAAAAACTAAAACCTAAAGTAGAACTAGGATCTTCTTTTTCTACGGTAGTATCTTTCACAGGTTTTGTAACTTTTTTTGTCTTGTCAGTATTTTTCTTCGTAGTAGCCTTTTTAACCGTTGGAATCTCTAGTTTATCACCAATATAGATTTTATATGGAGATTTAATATTATTCTTTTTAGCAAGATCACGCCAAGATACTTGATACTTTTTCCCAATCTTGACAAGACTATCCCCCGATTTAACAACATGAGTCTTAACCTTACTTGCAGCTGTTAATTCCTGAGACGGAATAGCAGAAAAACATAGTACAAGCATCAAAATAATTGAAATAATTCTTTTTTTCAAATTTCTACATCCTTTCTAATATATGATCTTATTAATTATAAGGCATATCTCATAAATATTCAAATGTAATTTCAAAATTAAGGGAAAATTAAGAAGTAATTACATTTTTCCATTGTAATATTTCCGTGAGATGAGATATATCAACATAACAAAATATAGACATCCAATGGATACTAGGGCAGGAACCATCTAATTTCAGCTTCTCAGAACTGTGAATATTTAAATAGATAAAACGAATAATTCCAACTACAGTAAAAGTGCCTCCAAGGCCACTAAGCATTCCAGCCATCATATTTAGGCTATGAGCATCGGGAGTAAGAGATTTTTCTAATAATATTCCAAATAGAAGTGAAAATATTCCGACCATAGTAAAACTAATAGCTAACCATTTCTTGTAAATAAAACCACATAACATAATATCAATCCTCCTCATAGATAAATATTTCTTCAATCGTTCTGTTAAAATAACGTGCAATCTTAAAAGCTAATATAATTGATGGATTATAACGTCCATTTTCTAAAGAACTAATCGTTTGCCTTGAAACCTCCAAAGCCTTGGCCAGTTCTTCTTGACTAATGCCTTGCTCATTACGAATTGATTCTAATCGATTCTTCAAAAATCACATACCTCCTGTTCAATATGTAAAGTTAACTTTACATACAATATACTTCGTAATCGCACAAATGTCAAGCTGACTTTACATAAAAATATAAAAAAACCAGAGAATGAATTAAATATGCATTCTCCGGTTTAATTCTACTTTAATATTTTCACCTTGGAAGATAACAATAGCTGATATAAATATAACACTTACTGTAATACATATAATTGAGGGATAAACTACATTAATCCAGCCTAACAATAAGAAAATAATGGGTACAATACCAAAGATTCCGTCAAGTAAAAAATATATAACATAATCACGTACACCAAGTCTCATTATCTTAGCTGTAATATACATGATAAGCATGGCAAGGACGCAAGTAATTGGAATAACATAATCCAAAGACCATCCTCTCCAGCCAATCTCATAATCCCAAAATATAGATAGCATGGACACAATGGTAACCTGCCAAATAATTGTTTTGGGAATGTTATGCCTTTTATGAATGACTACAATCAAACTTAGCCACATACTTAGAACCCCAAACACAACAAACAATGGCCAATTAGTTTTGCTAGGCAATATTTGATAAACTGCAAAACTTGAAGCAATGGATACGATAGAGATAAAAACCATAATCTTTATGGCAAGATGTCCTTCGAAGGATGGTGGTATTATAGGAGTAATTTCATCCTCTATATTACCGGGCTCAAGTAATGTATTCTGACATAGAGGACATTTTTCTTGATCTCCTTTAATATGGACTTGACAATGCTTACAATATTGCATCAGTTACCTCCTTCCCAAGTCTGATTGGTTCCGATTACGATAGGAATGCCTCTTTGAGAAAACCATTGAAAAAATGTTTTCTGAATCTCTGTTTCTTGATAAGGTGAAGTAAAACTAATTACAAGCTTGTCCTGGTAAGAGCACATACATATCTGGGGACGCCTTGCACTTGTGGAGAAACAAAATTGATGAATATCCGACCCTAACTCAGAAGGCATAGTAATAGCTCCAAGATTGGAGATAGAAGTAGTAATTCCTCTATCTTTAATTTTAGTAGCAATTTTAAGAGTAAGGTCCTTTAATGGCAATGGGATAATCCTTGCAAACATATTGCGTTCTAGGGACATAAATTGTTCTAGACGTTCATTTAGCTCACTTGGTGTTAATTCTTTTTGAAAGTTCTTTGAAACATATGCAATAATATCTACAATATCAACAGTATCCTTATCTAAGGACCACCCAATATTCATTGTACTAAAGAAATTCCTTGCAGTAGCAGATTCAAAATAATGTCTAAGATTAACGGGTATCGATAGAACAATAGGTTTGGATTTGCTACGAGAAGGCATCCCTTTATAGATAGAATATATAAAAAGGGATGTAATAAAAATAGTCATCGTTGTATTGTATTCATGAGCTATCTCAAGTACAGATTTCACTGACATTGTTCCTTCAATTAGTTTCATGCGGTGTTCATCTAAGCTAGTTCCACGAATATGATATGATTTTTTGGAATGAACTTTTTCATCAGATGACTGAACTTGGCGCTTTGACCCTTTGTAATGTTTACCAAAGCTATCATCCATCTTCTCGCTAATCGAACCGTAATAACCTAAGTTAGGGAAAGTACGGCCAGATATATTAGAATGAATTAAAGTGAGATAATGCGTGGTCAATGTTTGAAGAAACCAAAGAGCTCCAGTTCCATCAGAGAGTGCATGAAATACCTCGAGATGAATGCGGTTCTTATAATAAAAAACCCGGTACAGAAGTCTTTTTTGGCCTTTATAGAAAATAGGAGCGCACAAGGGAAGAGACTCCTCGCTAACCTCCGGAGTGATATCACTTGCCTCTAGATAATACCAGAACACACCTCTCCTTAAGATAGATTTATAGAGTGGAAAATCCTCTATGGTAAGATTAAGTGCTTTCTGTAATATATCTTGTTGTATTGGTTGATACAACTCGCAACTAAGGCGAAATACTTTCGTATCTTTTTGATTGCAAGTAGAAGGAAATATCTTAGAGGCATTATCTAACCTGGCCCAAGCTATCTTTTTTCTGCGTGTCATAGGAAGTCCCCATTTCGTATTCATCATATAAAAAATGATTTATCTGTTGGTAGCACTCATTTACTACTTTTGAACCTTTTGGCATAGATAAGAAGCCGTGCAAAGCTTCTTTTATTCGGTATATTGTCACGTCATTACCACTTTCCTTAAGGCGGTTACCATAGCATTCACCTTCGTCTCGAAGAAGATCATATTCAGCAGTAATAATTAAAGTTTTTGGTTGGTTTTCTAGATTGTCGCATAGAAGAGGTGCCACGTAAGGGCTGTCCTTATCCTTTGTATTTGGAGCATAGAGTTCCATGTATTCCTCAATTCTTCTCCGTGTAAGTCCATAGTTCGTGCCATTTTCATGGATAGAAGGAAAGGGTGATTGCTCAGAATAATCATTATTGGTGGTTGGATATAACAATATCTGTTTTGTCGGTATAAAGTCTCCATAATCCCTTGCCATTAGAGAAACAACTGCAGCCAGATTACCACCAGCACTATCGCCTACTACAGTGATATCATCACAAGAACATTGAATCATCTCAGGATGTAGATATAATTCTTTGGCAACATGGTAGCAATCTTCTAATCCAGCTGGAAATGGATGTTCAGGGGCTAATCTATAATCTACACTGATTACTGTAGAATTAGTGATATTGGCCATGTGACTACATATATTGGTATAGGTGTCAATATTTCCAGTGACCCAACCCCCTCCATGAAAGAATAAAAGAACTTTCCTAGAGTTCTGTTTATTAGCCTTAAATACACGAATAGGAATATCTCTGTTCTTGTAAGTAATCTTATAGTCAAGGGATTGATATAGAGGTATTCTATGTAAACTAGATGCAATCAATACCTTCCTGTATAATTTATAATATTTTTTTACACTAATATGGGGGTAAGATAGAATCTTTAGAACTATTTTCTTCATTGGGTTCATGGGTTAACCTCCCTTTAGATGTAGTTTAACAAAAAACGTTTAAAAGTCAACAAAATATGAACTAAGCCATATACAAATTAATATTGATAAATAGGGTAGAATAAACTATAATCAAGTAACATAAAGAAAAGGAGTGTTGGCATATGAGATTTATTAAGTTAGAAAAACTTCGTAATGGACTTAAGAATGCAGCATCAAGATTTCTTGCAGCTATAATATGTTTCGTAGTAGCTGTAATATTAAATGGAATAGATATTGAGTTTGTCAGGGACAGCAACAAAATCTATGTATATACACTTGTAATTGGTGGTGGCTTATGTGTATTGGCACAGATGATATATGAGAGATTTATGACGAGAACAAAGGACCGATACATTTTATTGATAGGAGCAATTCTCCTTACTACGCTCTTTTATTTTCACTTAAATAGTGGTTTATCTTACAGAATCGTCATGGAGACAAGAAGTCTTGTGGCATTATTTATTATATTTCTGGGGGTTATATGGATTCCAACTATTGGTGGTAAGTTTGACTTTAATAAGAGTTTTATGGTTGTGTTTAAGGGATTCTTTATAGCACTATTCTATTCACTCATATTATTTTTAGGTATAAGTTTAATCATCGCAGCAATAAATACACTACTGTTTACGGTAAATTATAGAATATATGGGCATTCTTCTAGTATTATTTTTATACTATTTGCTCCAATTTATTTTCTATCCCTTATTCCGGTTTATCCAGGAAAAAGCGCTCATCATCCTGTAACAGATGAAGATACCATAGAGAAAACATCTAGTTGCCCAAAATATCTTGAGATATTAATATCTTATATTATTATACCTATTACTATGGTATTTACTATGATACTTCTCCTATATTTTATTCAAAATATAGGAGGCGATTTCTGGAGTGATAATCTATTAGAACCGATGATCGTATCTTATTCCATTACAGTTATCTTGGTTTATCTACTCTCCAGCAGTTTAAACAACAAGATTGTTATGGTATTTCGCAAAGTATTTCCTAAAGTATTAATTCCAATAGTATTATTTCAAACCATTGCTTCCATTATGAAGATAGGAGAGATGGGACTTACTCATGGAAGATATTATGTGATTCTATATGGAATATTTGCAACCATAAGCGGAGTTATTTTTAGTTTCTTATCTGTAAAAAGAAATGGAATGATTGCTACATTACTAATTGTGTTCTCATTGATATCCATATTCCCGCTTGTGGATGCTTTTAATATTAGTTATGTAAATCAGAAAAACCGTTTAGAGGATGTGCTATATAAAAACAATATGTTACAAGAGGATAAGATAGTAAGTAACGTTGATATATCTGAGGAAGATAAGAATGTCATCATAAGTTCTGTTAGATACCTACAAGACACAGGATATTCTAAGGATATCTACTGGTTAACCCAAGGGAAAAAGGATTACATTAACTTTGCTCAGACATTTGGATTTAATGAATATCCTGGTTCAGAAAAATATGATTATAAGTATCTACGTCTCATAGAAAATGTTACAATACCGATTCAAGAATATGATTATCTATTCCACACGAATATGTATAATGAAAGTCAGAATACACTAGAGGTGGGACAATTTGAGCATCAGGGCATTAACTATAATATTAGAAAAGATAAATCCAAAGAAAATCCGAGTATCGTGGTATTAGATCAAGAAGAGAATGATATGATCAGGTTTTCAATATCTGAAGTATATGATAGATATAGAGAATACACGGGTAATGAAGAAGAGATTACGGTTGAAGAAGGAACATTTACAATGGAAAATGACAAGGCTAAGATGTTAATAGTCGTTCGTGAAGCCAATATTGACCTAAGTAACGAAGATGGGTACTATAATGTTGTAATGTCTA
>CAZAKD010000085.1:0-7281 GCA_964485435.1 uncultured Lachnospiraceae bacterium | reverse complement strand
ACCTTCAGGAACAGACAAGTCAATCTTCTCAATATCCTCGTCGTCTTCTTCCAGAATAATATCTTCATCCTCTTCTTCATCATCGTCTGTAATCTGAAGAACATCTACTCCATTGTTTTCTAAATATTCATATATTTTCTCATAATGACCCACCGTTAGCTCAGCGCCCCCAAAAAAGTCACTGATTTCTTGAAGTTCCAGAATATTTTTCTTCTTTTTTGCAAAGAGTAAGAGCTCTTTTAATTTTTCAGAAAACTTTACCATATTCTCTTCCATAGCAACCATCCTTTTCCTGATATCTTAATATTTTATCCATCCTTTAAAGAAATATGCAATTTCTGTAATTCCCCTTGTTCTTGTATCATTCTTTGCAGTTCTTCTAAATTCTTAGCACTCTTACTAGCATTATCTAAACTATACTTCTTAATACGTAATACTGTTTCATTTAGTGCCTTTTCTTGTTCAAGTATACTCATCTCTTCTCGAAAGCTTGCATTAAATAAAGATGCTACCTCATTTTGTTCTTCTTTACTTTCAAATTGATTTATTATCTTTGCAGGAACAACACTTTTCGTGTGTTCGTATTGTTCCAAAAGCATCTTAGCTACATTGCAATAGAGAGGATCTACAAAATCTAATGGTGTAATAATATTCTTAAGCTTAGGAAATAGTCGTATATCACTACTCATCCACGTTAACAACAACTTCTGTGATTCTTTGATTCCTTCTGTTTTTTTATTCTGCTTCTTTTTAATATAAGAACGTTCTTCATTTTCTTCAATTGGTGATAATACGATCTGTGCCCCATAACGATTTACTAGCTTTCTTAAATTATCAAATCCAATATTGTAACGGTTGGCAATGGCTTCAATATAATTGTTGCGTTCAATCTCTTCTGTAAATACAAGCAACTTTTTACCTACTTCATTAAAGAATTTTGTTTTTTCCTCTGGATCATTCAGATTATAGTTTTTCTCTAATACATCGATCTCATAGTAAAAACTATTGGAAGCATGATCAATTCGTTTTTGAAATTCTTCTGTCCCCAGTGCTTTTATAAAATCATCTGGATCCTTATATGGTTCCATATTCACGACTTTTGTTGACAATCCTGCTGCCTTTAAGATGGGTATTGCCCTAAGGGTTGCTTTTTCTCCTGCTCCGTCACTATCATATACAATATATACTTCGTCTGTATATCTCTTAAGTAGATTCGCTTGCAATCCTGTAAATGCAGTTCCTAGGGATGCAACAGCATTCACAAAACCTGCCTGATGCAGGGCTATTACATCCAAATATCCCTCACAGATTAGTATGTTCTTTTTTCTTGAAGTCCTTGCAAAATTCAATCCATATAGATTGCGACTCTTATCAAATAGTTTAGTTTCTGGTGAGTTTAAATATTTAGGCATTCCATCACCCATTACTCTACCACCAAATCCTATTACCCTATTATTCACATCCATAATTGGAAACATTACACGATTCCAGAATTTATCATATGCTCCTTTAGATTCATCAAAATGAATCAAACCGGATTCTTTAAGAATTGAATCCTCGTACCCTAATCCTTTCAAGTAGTTATACATACCATTACCACCTTTTTTAGAGTATCCTAATCCGAACCTTGTAATTATATCATCTGATAGTTTTCTACCTATTAAGTAATCATATGCAATTTTACCCCCCGGTGTTTTTAGTTGGTAATAATAGTACTTTGCTGCTTCTTTATTAATCTCTAATAAACGACTTTTCAAGTCAGCTTGCTGCTTTGCCTGTGCTGAGTATTCTAATTCTGGTAATGCAATACCTGCTCTATTGGCTAAAAACCCCAAAGCCTCCACAAATGAATAATTCTCATATTCCATAACAAATGTAAAAGTGTTACCTCCTACTCCACATCCAAAGCAATGGTACATCTGCTTTGATTGACTAACTGAAAAAGAAGGAGACTTCTCACTGTGAAAAGGACACAATCCCATATGATTGCTTCCTCTCTTTTGAAGCTTTATATAACTAGATATTAGGTCTACAATATCATTACTTTGTCTAATCTGTTCTACTAAATCTTCTGAATAAAACATGTTTTATATCCTCAATAGATACTCCATGAAGATGGAATAATGAGTTCTTTATATTTAGCTATGGCATAACGGTCTGTCATACCAGCAATATAATCACACACAACCCTATCTACACTTTCTCCTTGTGTACTAATCAGATGAATATATTCCTCTGGAAGGAGTTCTATATGCTTTCTATAATGTTCAAACAACTGGATAAGAAGATTTTCTGCTTTTTCTTCTTGTCCTTTTGCTTTTGGGTTTCTATATACACTTTGAAACATATATTTTCTAAGCTGTAGCATTGCATTCTCTATCTCTGGAGACATAAGAATATCCTTCTTACCCTCACTCTGCTTTACAATATCATGAATCAAAGTATTCAATCTTTGTCTCGGGCTATGTCCTAATACATCCGTGAATTCTTTAGGTATCTCTTCTTCTGTAATAATATGTCCACGAATAGCATCATCTATATCATGATTAATATAGGCAATTTTATCTGATAATCGAACAATTTTACCTTCTAATGTCCTAGGTTTCCCTACTGTTTGATGATTTCTAATTCCATCTTTCACTTCAAAGGTAAGATTCAAGCCTTGTCCATGCTTTTCAAGTAACTCTACAATTCGGATGCTTTGTTCATGATGTTCAAATCCTTCTGCACACACTGTGTTAAGTGCTCTTTCACCAGCATGTCCAAATGGAGTATGTCCCAAATCATGTCCTAAAGCAATGGCTTCAGTAAGATCATCATTTAACCGAAGAGCCTTCGCAATTGTTCTAGCTGTTTGAGAAACTTCTAGGGTATGAGTTAGTCTGGTTCTATAATGATCCCCTTCGGGTGCAAGAAAAACTTGTGTTTTATGTTTCAGCCTGCGAAATGCTTTACAATGTAAGATTCTGTCCCTATCCCTTTGATATATAGGTCGAATATCACATAATGCTTCGTACACTTCCCTGCCTAAGGATCTATCACTTAAAGAAGCATAAGGGCTATACATTTGATGTTCTCTGATTTCTTGCTTTTCTCTTAAGCTAAGAGTATTATCTTCATAAAGTTGCATTTCTAATCTACTAATCTGATTCAAAATGTTTTGCCTATCTTTATCTTCATAGTTCATACCAACCCTCCAACTTCTATTAATATTTACAGCATAGTAATTTTATGTACTAAAAAAAGCTCACATTTATATTATTACACATCTGTGAGCCGTTTCCTTTTTTTATGATTTTTTTAGTTGCCTAGAATATACACATCCACAGAAATCTTGTCGATATAAATCGTGCTGTTTTGATAGTTCTACAGATCTCTTATATCCATTGCGTTTCTTGAAGTCTGAATTCAGATATGACACTTGATAGATCTCACCTACTTCATCCCCTATCTCATTAAGTTTCTGAGATTTCTTCATTGGACTAATTGATAAAGTAGTTGTAAAATAATCAAAATGTAATGATCGTGCAAGTGAAGCTGTTTCTCTTAGTCGTAGTTGATAGCATTGGCTACAACGTTCTCCACCTTCTGGAGCTTTTGCATATTCTTTTGCAACTTCATAGAATTCTGATGGATTATACTTCCCTTCAAGAAATTGAACAGGATATTTGGTATCCATCTCCATAATCAGTCGTTTTTGCTCTACTACTCTTCTTTCATATTCCTCCTGAGGAGATATGTTAGGATTATAAAAAAAGATAGTAATCTGAAAATATTGAGAAAGATATTCTATGCAATAACTACTACATGGAGCACAACAACTATGAAGTAATAGGCTTGGTACATAGTCCGACTCTAATATTTTTTCTATTTGTTTATCTAGTATTAACTGATAATTTATATTCATTCTTATATCCTTTACTAAGCATTAGAACTTTCATGAAACTTCCCAAGAAATGATATGGTTCTTTCGTTAGTAGATTGAAATAGCTTATCTGGAGTTGTGTCTTCTACAATAACTCCATCATCCATGAATATCATCCTATTAGAGATATCTCTAGCAAATTCCATTTCATGAGTCACGATGATCATTGTCATATTAAGATTGGTCAGAGAGCGTATTACTTTTAATACTTCTCCTGTAAGTTCTGGATCTAACGCTGATGTTGGTTCATCAAAAAATAAAATTTTAGGATTCAATGCTAAAGCTCTTGCAATAGATACACGTTGTGATTGTCCTCCTGATAACTGATAAGGATAACTATCTGCCTTATCCTGTAGTCCTAATTTTTCCAATAGTGCATATGCATTCTTTTCTGCTTCTTCCTTTGAAATTCCAGCTACATGAATAGGTGCTTCTGTTATATTACGTAACACATTAAAATGAGGAAAAAGATTAAAGTTCTGAAATACTAAACCTGTCTTCATACTCATCTCTTTCAGTATATTGGGACTTGCATATTTTACTTTCCCGTTAACAGTGGTTACCATAGGTTCAGAATCAATTAAAATTGTTCCACCATCAATCTGCTCTAGTCTGTTTAAGCATCTTAAAAGAGTTGATTTTCCTGATCCAGAGGAACCAATGATTGATACAATTTCACCATGTTCCACTATAAGAGATATGTCTTTTAGAACAGTAAGATTATCAAATTTCTTCTCTAGATTGGTTACGGATAATATACTCATCTTGCATTACTCCTATCTGTAATAATTGACTTTTTTTTCGGCAATCTCAAATCCCTTTTCTACAATGGTATTCATAATAAGATAGAACACCCCTGCTATAATCAACGGAATTGTGGAAGCTGCTTGAGACATTGTATTAATTGCAAGTTGATATAATTCTGCAACACCTATTACAGATACCAAAGAAGTATCCTTTACTAATGTCATAAATTCATTGCCCATAGACGGCAAAATTCTCTTCACTACTTGAGGTAATATGATTTTGAAAAATGTTTGTCTCTTGTTAAACCCTAAAACTTTAGCTGCTTCATATTGCCCCTTTGGCATAGATTCTATTCCACCACGATATATCTCTGCAAAATATGCAGCATAATTAATAGAACAAGTTAATATTGCTGCCCAGAATCTTGGGAGTATTCCGCCAAATATATAGTAGGGAAAGTATAAAAAGAAAAATAACTGTAATATAAGAGGGGTTCCTCTCATAATGAGAAGATAAAACTTAATTGGAATTCTTATCACTGCATACTTAGACATTCTCCCTAAGCAAGCCACTAAGCCAAGAGGAAGTGAAAAAAACAATGTTAACGTGAATATCTTTACAACTTCGCCCGTTGCGATCAACATATATTCAGTTAATTTTAATATTGACTCTGGTGACATACATTTCCTCCTGGCATAACAATCTCCACCCTGTTATTCTACTACTGTGATATCTTCTCCAAACCACTTCTCACTAATTGTAGCTAACGCACCATCTTCTTTCATCTCTCTAAGATGCTTATTTACTTCTTCGGTAAGGGCTATTTCATCTTTTCTAAATCCTATTACATACTCTTCTTCTGAAAGGGCTGTATCTAATATAGTAAATACTCCTGGTTCTGTTTCGGTATAAAAACGAGCAACTACTTCATCCATTACAACAGAATCAGATCCAGCTGTTTTTAGATCCATAAGTGCTTGTACATTATTATCAACTTTAACTAATTGTTTTAAAGAATCTGTAAATTCCTTATTCTGTTCCATTGCATCTGCTGCCGTAGAAGCATTCTGAATTACAACTGTTTTACCTGCTAGGTCATCTAATGTAGCAATTCCACTATCCGCCAAAACAACAGCTACTTGTGTATTCATAAGATATGTAAGAGAAAGCGACATTGCTTCAGCTCTATCAGGACTTTTTGTAAAACCATTCCAGATACAATCAATATTCTTTGTTGCAAGTTCTTGCTCTTTTGCTTTCCAGCTAATAGGTGTTAGAACTAATTCAACTCCCATTCTCTTTGCTACTTCTGTTGCAACATCAATATCAAATCCTACAATCTCTTGGTCCGGATTTTTATATCCCATTGGTGGAAATGAAGTGTCTAATCCGAGAATTAACTCTCCTTTATCCAATATATATTGTAAAGATGTATCCTCACTTGTACCCTCTTCTATTTCTGCATTTGTATCTTCCACTACCTTTTTTTCTTTACCACAAGCCATTAATAACATGGATAATGCACCTGCTAATACTAATACTTTTATCATCTTTTTCATTGTGATTCCTCCATTCATATCGCGCTCTGCTTTGTTACCTCTTTACCACATTAAACTAAGCACTGATATCTTAACAAATCCAACTCCTGATGTCAAGGTGCAATATAGATATAATCTTTACTATTACTAAGGATATTATCTTTACTTCCAATCTGTCCTATATTTATAATACAATCTTCTTCAATGGTATAGTCTAACAATGCGATGGTGTATTCATCTAGGAATTTAGAATCTACCTTCTCCCCTTGAATATATACCCGGCTATACTCTGTAAAGTTCTCTCCGTGAATAAATATATTATTACTATCTTGCTCTACTAAGGCTATCCTAATATCATCAAATCCCATCTTTAAATTGGTTCTTTGGAATGGATTTTTTTCACTGTACACATATCTTTTTCCATATAGCATGTCGTATTGCAGTAACTTTAAGTTCTTACTGTACTTTTTCCCACCAAGATTTTCTTGATGATATTGTATTAAAGTTCCTTCACGAATTCCTACTTTGCTTAATACAGCAGCACTTAATTGATAGGATTGTAGATCCCTATTTTCTACCGGTAAGTCAAAATTATTCCATATCACATATTCAGTTTTATAGATGGATTTACTCTCAAGTTGCTCTTTCTCGATGCCAAGACTAGGAAGATGATCTCCGTAAAAAACTATCATTGTTTCTTCTTCAATTGCAGATACATCTTGAATAAGTTGTAGTATAAATTCGTCCATCTCGTTTAGTTGGTTCACATAATATTCGTATGCATTGGTCTCACCTTCGTCAGATAACCCTGAGACTTTTATATTCAGTGCTTCCTCTGATTTTGTTCTAGGGTAATTTCCATGACCCTGAACTGAAACTGTATATATCAGATCTTGTTGCTTGGTTTTTTCAAGGATATTTACAACCTCTTTGGTTAAAATTTTGTCTTTTGCCCATCCATTCAGATTTTTAGTCACATATTTCATATATTCTATTGAAGTAAAAGTATCAAACCCCAATTGAGCGTATATATTATTTCTTCCATAAAAATCGCCACTATTATTATGAATC
>CAZAKD010000084.1:0-7412 GCA_964485435.1 uncultured Lachnospiraceae bacterium | reverse complement strand
TAAATTATATTATTCGTGTTTTCGTTTGTTTTATGACTATATCTTACCTTGAATTCTAGAATAATACTTTGATTTAAATCACAGGTAACGTCCCCAACTCTATTGTTAACCTTTTTTATATTTTGGTTGACAATCTAATCGTTTTAATTTATAATCAAGCTGTTTTCAAGACTAAATATTAACGATCCACGAAAGGATATACTATGAAACAACGACCAAACGTAAAAACCCTTACACTCATTGGTATTATGACGGCTATCACCTGTATCTTAGGTCCATTATCTATTGCCATTCCCATGTCACCAGTCCCCATCTCTTTTTCTACACTAGCATTATATTTTTCTACAATTATACTTGGTTGGAAAAAGGGTACTGTAAGCTGTATGATATACCTTTTGATTGGACTTATAGGAATACCTGTTTTTTCTGGCTTTACTTCAGGTCCTGGAAAGCTTTTTGGACCAACTGGAGGATATCTAATTAGTTTTACATTTATGGTACTTGTTGCTGGTTATTTTGTAGATCGATTCCCAGGCAAGATTCATATGTATGTATTAGGGATGGTCCTTGGAACAGTCATTACATATGGGGTTGGATCTGTTTGGCTTGCATATCAAGCAAATCTTTCTTTCAAAGCAGCTTTAGTCGCTGGGGTCCTTCTATATATTCCAGGAGATGTTGCCAAGATTATTATTGCGATTATTAATGGTCCTATTATTAAAAGAGGAATTGAGAAATCTGGTTATCTATAAAAATAAAACTAAAGTTCAGGTGGCTTTCTTACCTGAACTTTAGTTTTATATCATATAACGATTTAATAATAACTTATTAATATCATCCTTGGGTATAGGTCTACTATAATAATATCCTTGCCCTTGATCCGCATTCAGATGCTTCAAAGCATCTAATTGTTCTTTTTCTTCAATTCCCTCTGCCACTATGGATAATCCCATACTATGACCTATCTCAATAACTGCCTTAACTACAACTTCCTCAAAATTGTGTTTATTAATCCTTTGTATAAAATGTTTATCAATCTTAACATGATCGATAGGCAAGGTAATTAGATAATTAAGTGATGAGTATCCAGTCCCAAAATCATCTAAGGAGAATTTAATCCCTCTCTCTTTTAAACTATTCATTAAATGTACCGTTCTTTGTACATCTTCCAAAGCTATACTTTCTGTTATCTCAATTACAAGGAGTTCTGGTCTCATCCCTGTCTTTTCAAGAACTTGAATAATATCCTGTTCCATTCCCTTTTTCTTAAACTGTTTACCTGACATATTCACTGCGATAGAAAGATCTTTAATGCCTTCTTTCTCCCATATACTACTTTGTTCACAAGCAGTTTCTAAGATTACTTGGCTCAGCGGAATAATTAGATCTGATTCTTCTGCAATACCTATGAATTCATTGGGATATAATATACCTCTTGTTGGATGTTTCCACCTAACGAGTGCTTCAACACCATTTATGTATCCTGTTACAATATCAACTTTGGGTTGATAATATAATATAAATTCTCTATTTAATATTCCTCTACGCATCTCATTCTGCATCTCAATCTTCTTCACTAAAATATCATTCATGCTTTGCACATAGAATTCATATTGGCCTTTACCCCGTTCCTTAGCAAGATACATCGCATTATCTGCATTCATGAGTATTTTATCAATATCAGTTCCATCTTTAGGATACATCGTAATTCCAATACTACAACTAATATTAAATTCAGTGTCGTTAATTATCTGTGGCTTACTCACAATATTTATAATATTGCTAGCTACAACACTTGCGCCCTCTTCATCACAATTCTTGCATATAATAACAAATTCATCTCCACCAATTCTTGCTATTGCATCACAATCAATACTTTTTACAAGCTCTTGAGATATCTTAACGAGTACCTTGTCCCCCACTAGATGTCCCTTCGTGTCATTGATTGCTTTAAAGTTGTCAATATCCATATATAAAAGTGCTGTGCTAGAGTTCTTTTCCTCTTGCGTAGTAAATAGATGATTTAATCTCTCATACAACATTGCTCTATTAGGAAGTCCTGTAAGAACATCATGATATGCAAGACGATTAATCGCTTCTTCTGATTTTATTCTATCCGTAACATCTGTAAAGAAACCCGATACTCTTATAAGCTTGGAATCCTGATTATAGATACCTTTCCCTTTACAGTGTAACCATCTAATCTCATCCATATTGTTTACCACACGAAACTGTATCTGACTATAATTATCATGGGTATCATGGAAACGTTGAAGGAATTCTTTAAAATCTTCTAGATCTGATGGATGGATGCATTCAATCCATGTATCTAGAGTCATATTACAATTCTCTGATAGTCCAACCATATGGACTCCTCGCATAGATACAAAAAATTCTGAAGAAATTAGATTCCAATCCCAGATTGCATCATTAGAACCCTCAACCGCATAGCGAAACCTTTCCTCAGTGATACGAAGCTCTTCTTCTTGTTTTTGAAGTGTGTTATAGCTCTCTAGAAGCTTTACTCTAGACTCAACAATAATATCAAACATAGTATTAATTCGATCTGCCAATTTCTTTATCTCTAGATTTTCCTTAATATGTATCCTCATCTGGGCATTCCCTTCAGAAAATGCCTTTACACCATAAGCAATCCTCTCGATAGACACCGTAATGTTTCTTGATGCCAATATAATTATCACCCATATAATGGCTATTATTATAATTGTTTCTTTAAACCCATCAATCATTGCTTCTTTCGTCTCTTGATTTAGATAAAAGGATGTATATATTAATTGAATCTTTCCAATTAGTTTATCTTTTCGATAAATTTTACGTTCACCCATTGGATTCAGATATGTCTCTTTGTATGGCTCAGTCTTCTTAACATTCTCATATATCACATTATCTTCTTCATCAATTAGTTTTACGCTTGCAATCTCATCATACTCTGCTAACCTATCTCCCAATTCCATTAAAGTAATATCATTATAGCTCCAAAAAGCATCTGATGCAGCTGCTGAGGCTATATTTAACAGATCTTCCGTACTTTTCTTAATCTTTTCTCTGTTTTTTGACTCTTCAGAAAAAGCATCTCCAACAGTAATGAGCATTAATACAGTGAAAACTGTTAGAATGATGGGAAATAGAAAAGCCACACTTATTTTGTATGAAAGCAATCTTTTCATAACATTTCCTCCTTTTCATCGAGACAGTTTATACTGTATTCCATTTTTCTCTAATATCTCTTGATATTCTCCACTCTCAATAAGCTCCATAATAGCCCGATTGAATCTATCTCTAATTTCCATTGTGTTAGGATATTCTTTAGACACAACCAAGTGATAGCTCACACTTTTGGCCTCATTGGGAAGCTTCATAAACAGGTCAACTTCATCTGGAAAAAGTCTCTTAATAATCTCATCACACACTAGCTCATCTTCTATTAAAAAATCAATTCTCCCTGAACGTAGCATCTTTACAAGTGCAACCGTGTCATTAGCCCATTCTACCTCTACTCCATTTTGCTCCATACTTTCTTTGTTGCCATACCAGTAATCATTGGCTCCACCAAATATAAAACTATTAGGAAAATGGCTAATCTTAGAATAAGTCAGAACTTCGTTATTAACTTTCCCATTTCCTTTATAATAATAAAATAAGTGGCTACTTGGAAATACAGGGTCTGAAAAATATATATCGTTAGGCAGTTCTTCCATAGATGTATAAGGATATGTTGCCCAGGCTTCACCCGTCTCCACCATCTCTGAACATCTTGCCCAAGGGTAGAACTCCACCTTATATTTCATCCCACTCTTATTAAATGCAGCCTTAATAATCTCTGTAAAAAAACCCATATTAACTTCACCTTCAGTTGTATATGGTGCATACTCTCCTGTAACTAGCAAGATGGTATCAGCGTCTATTAGCTCTTCTTGCTTGATTACTTTCTCTTCAGACACATAGTCAACATCTTTTACAGTTTCAGTTGTAGACCATGATTTATTACATCCGATAAATTGTACCATGCATACTGATATTACGATTAATCCACATGTTTTTTTAAATAACCCGATTATCTTTTGTTTTATCATAGCGTCGTCTCCGAATATTCCAGTATCTTATTATTATTATAAGCGTATTACTATGAAATATCAATAATAATAGATAAGAGGCTGATGATATTTATCATAGCCTCTCTATCTGCATTGCCCTATTCAGATTAACCTTCCAAAAATGATTTTAGATTCTTAGTATCTCGTTTCATCCTTAGACATCTTAATGCTCTTGCTTCAATTTGTCTAATACGTTCTCTTGTTACATGAAATTCCTTCCCAACTTCTTCTAGCGTCCATATACGTCCATCAATAAAACCGAAGCGCAAACGTAATATTCGTTGTTCTCTATCTGACAATTGAGCCAACATATCATCTATCTGGTTACCTAACATATTCTGTTCTACAGTTGCAAATTGCTCTGGCATTCTATCATCTGCAACAAAATCCATTAACATCGAGTCATCTTCTTCTCCAATTGGTGTATCCAATGATATGGTATTGCCATATAACTGCATAATCTCTTCCATACGTTGTTCCGTAATATTCATTATCTCAGAGATTTCTTTGATAGACGGATCTCTTCCATGAGCAGATATAAATGTTCTTGAAGCTCTTGAGATCTTATTCATCTGCTCTTTCATATGAACTGGTATACGAATAGTTCTTGACTGATCTGCAATAGCTCTAGTTACTGCTTGTCTGATCCACCATGTAGCATAAGTGCTAAACTTATATCCCTTATGATAATCAAATTTATCTATTGCTTTTAATAAACCAAGATTACCTTCCTGGATCAAATCTAAGAATGTCATGTTACTTCCACCTACATATTTCTTTGCAACACTAACCACAAGTCGTAGATTGGCATTGGCCATATCTTCCCTTGCCAATGTATCTCCGGCTTCTATTCTCTTAGCTAAATCTAACTCTTCTTCATAAGTCAGTAAAGGAATTTTCCCAATTTCTTTTAGATATACTTTTACAGAATCTTCAATAAACGCACTCGTATCAATCTCTTCTTCTTTAATTTCTTCCTCAGCTACATCCTCTTCAGCAATATCTCCCTCAGGAATATCCTCTACCTCTTCGATTATATCTTCTTCTGTGTCCATGACTTCAATATTAGATTTCTTCAACTTAAATAATATTTTATCATATTCTTCTTTGCTTAAATCTGTACATAATAGCTTTTTAACTTCTCCGATCTCAATTACATCATTGTTCTTTCTGGCAATAATTTCAAGTTTTTCAAGTTTATTAATTTTTTCTTTTATCTCCATTACAGCTTCCATTTCTAATAAATCATTACAATAAGTTCCCGTTGCTTAAGTAATTTCAACTTAAGCTACTTTCTCTATAATTTGTACAACTTTACAATAAATAATACCAAAGAATCTAATAATTTCATATTTATAGTATAACATTCATTTCATTGTATGTCCAATTACCTCATCTCATATTGATTCATTAATTCTAACATTTCTTTTAATATATGGGCTGTCATTCCCCATATAATATGGTTCTCATATCGATAGAAGAATATATCATAGCTACCTTTAATCCAAGGATAATTTTCCCCACCAGGAACCCACTCATAAGGAAAATCTTCAGGTGGTTTACTGATTAATCTACTTTCATAATGGGAAGGTGGTTGATTCCGGAAGAAATCCAATGGAATCTTAATCACTTCAGCTACTTCATCCCTACTAAAAGTGTTCTCATAATTATGAAGTACTCCTAAAAAAGGATAAATCATTAAGTTAAACGGAGATATAAATATATCCCCTGGTCCAATGATCTCAACCTGTTCGCGGGTTAATAGTAATTCCTCCTGTGTCTCGCGAACAGCACACTCCTCCAATGTTTCATTGGGTTCAAGCTTTCCGCCAGGAAAACAGATTTCTCCAGGTTGATTTCGTAGATTCTTTGATCTTTTTTCAAATAATAAAAATGTACCTTCTGGAGTTTCTAACAGTGGCAATAATACGGTATACTTTCTAAACTGCTCCTCACCCATGATGCCAGGTTGCCTATTAGAAAATTCTTTCCTATTATTCATGCTTCTCCCCCTTTACAATATCTAGTTCCTGAAATAAACTCATTACAGTTTCCTCATAATCAATCAGTTTTTCTGCTTTCCTTATCTTCTTTCCGTACTTCCCATTGTTTGTAAACATCTGTATCATATAAAACCACAGTTCTTTCATTTTAAACAATACATTTCGTTCTCCAAAGAGTACACTTTGATACTCTTTATATATTATATCATGAAACTCTTTTAATTGTTGCTTTTCAAGTTTTATATTATCTGTGATATTACGAACCAAGCCCGGATTGGCGATTAACCCTCTTCCTATCATAATTGTGCTCACACTTGGAAACTGTTGCATAAACTTATTATACTCATCTGTAGTTGTAATATCTCCATTATAACATATAGGATTGTTGCTTAACGACATTGCATCTTTAAAAACATCTAAATTAGGTTTATTCTTATATAAATCTTTTTGAATTCTAGGGTGAATAATCAACTCTTCTAACGGATATTTGTTAAATACCTGAATTAACTCATAGAATTCCTCAGGATTATCTTTTCCAATTCTCGTTTTAATTGAGATTTTAGTTATTGACGCTGCAAAGATCTTTTCTAAAAACAGATCAAGTTCTTCTTGTTTTGCAAGAAATCCGGATCCTCTAAATTTTGACACCACTGTGCCTGAAGGGCATCCTAGGTTTAAGTTAATCTCTTGATACCCTAATTCTTTTATTCTCTTAGAAGTATGAATAAAGTCCTTTGCATTATTGGTTAATAATTGAGGAATTAAAAGGAGTCCTTGGTTGTGTTCCGGTAAAATGTCATTGATATCTCTTGTTTTAAACTTTGCAGTTTGATTTGCCACAATAAATGGAGCAAAATACTTATCTATGCCTCCCCATATAGAATTATGGGCATTTCTATAGATATAACCAGTTACACCTTCCATAGGTGCAAAATAATATTTCATATTATAACTCCTCTTTTTCCATATATTCCATCAGTTTATCAGTAAATTCATCTCCTATATAATTACGTTTTAGAGGCTTGTTCATATAATCATGTCTCATCTGCTTCAATGTACGATTCACTTCATCTTTTAGGTCATTTGCAGAAAGTCTTGCTGCTCCTTGTCCCATAATAATCAATTGTTCTAATGCATCTGATGTTGCAACTGTTACATGATGTGTTCGTGAGATTTCATGAACTGTCTTTTCAATATATGCATCCGCTGTCTCCGCTTCTTTGGTATATACCACGTGAATATTATGATAATCTAGTACTTCACCCACTCCACCCTTTACTTTATATGCATCAAA
>CAZAKD010000083.1:0-7484 GCA_964485435.1 uncultured Lachnospiraceae bacterium | reverse complement strand
TTATTAAGTATAAAATCACTAGATTTACCTTCAAGGTAAATCTAGTGCCTTTTTGAGAATAAATATTAATTAATAATTGTATATATATACGTTTTATGGTAGAGTAGAGAAAAATTATAATTGCTATAATATAAATCAAGAACAAATAGAAAGTGGGATATGATGATACAAAAGGTAAACAAAGCAAGGTGGATATATATTATTTTTGGTGTTCTTATTATGATTTTTCTTGGAACAGTATACTCTTACGGTGTGTTTAGGATAGCAATAGAACAGATATTTAAAGTTGGTTCTGCAGAAAGCGGTATTCCGTATATGACTGCGTTGGCGTTTTATGCGATTTTTATGTTTCTAACTGGTAAGTATTTGAATCGATTTAACCCAAGATACTTCATTGTGATTGGTGGATTATTGGTTGCTACTGGATGGATATTATCTTCATTTGCAACTAGTATTATGATGCTTACAATAACATATGGTTGTGTAAGTGGGGCAGGAGTTGGCATTGCTTATGGGGCGCCTATGACAGTTGTGGCTAGGTGGTTTCCTGAGAAAAAGGGGCTAGCGGTTGGATTGGTATTGATGGGATTTGGACTTTCACCTTTGGTGACTGCGCCATTTGCTAGAATATTAATAGACTACTATGGCTTGATGAATGGCTTTAAGATTCTTGGTGTTAGTTTTATCAGCTTGTTGCCGCTATTATCATTTCCATTTAGGTATCCAAAAGAAGTTGAATTGGTTGGATTGGACCAGATAAGAAATAAGAATAATATATCTTTGAATGTACAATTGAATGAAATGATTAAGACAAGAAGCTTTAAAGGAATATATCTAAATTATATCATTGGAACTATGATTGGCCTAATGTTAGTAGGCATGACTGCAAAAGTTGGTATTGATTATATTGGAATGGAACCTGGAAGAGTTACACAATGGATTGCTGTTTTTGCTATTTTTAATGGTCTAGGAAGGCCCATATATGGTTGGATTACAGATAGATTAACGCCTTCAAAAGTCATGTTATTATCTTATGCAATGATTATATTATCTGCAGTGGTACTTATAATATGGGGTGAATATAATCAATATGTATATATATGCACGTTTTCCGTATTTTGGTTTAACTTAGGGGGCTGGCTTGCAATCGTTCCCGCTTCAGTATTAAGGCTGTATGGATCAGTTAATTATAGCCAAAACTATGGATTGGTCTTTACTGCATATGGAATTGGTGCAATAGCAGGAGTATCAACTTCTGGTATGCTCCTAGATAAATATGACAATTATCAATACATATTATATTATGTGATAGGATTATGTGTCGTTGGGGTCTTATTAAATCTTAAGTTTTTAAGTAATAAAAACGTGAAGCTAGTAATATAAAAAGTGAAGAATAGATGTTGACATAGATATTATTCTATGGTATCTTATTCAGAATAGGCGGTGCGTCATGACAAAAGGACAATTAGAAGCTAAAATAAGCGAGATAGTAAGCAAGTTTGAAGTTGAATATATGGGAAGAGGTCCTAAGACAATCAAGACTTCTATTCTAGGTGATATGATAGTGGTGAGATTGACAGGGTTTTTGAGCCCATCAGAGCAAAAATTAACTGATAATCCACAAGGCGTCGAACTGTTTAAAAAGGTTAGGACTTCATTATTTGAAGGTGGAAGAGGATATCTGGAAGCATTAATAACTGAGTTTATAGATGCAGCCATAATCAGCATCCATTCTGACATTAGTACAAAAACAGGCGAAAAGATTATAATTATGATAGTAGATAGCAATATAGAAGAGACTTATAAAACGAAATAATCTCGGAAGACAGAACAAAGTAGGAACAAACCTAAGTTGTAAGTAAGCCGGTATCCATTATATGGATGCCGGCTTTTTGTTACAAAGCTTACAAAATATGTATAGATGGTTAAGGAGGTGACTGATAAAGACGAAAGGTTCCAGGTGGAAATTAGGTGGAGAATATAGCAAATGGAAAGTTGTAGCTTAATATAGCAAAGAATTAATGAAAATAGAAATGGAGAATATAAAATGAAAGACTTAGAAAAACTAAATTTACCAGAATATGTACTTGAGGTATTAAATCATTCAAAAGGAATGACTATACCGAAGACACGGGAGGAACTCCTTTCCCTTGCAATGGGAGATAAGGACAATAAGATATTCAACGTAGAATATGAAGTTGAAGGTATTGGCAATATATTAGAGGCAACAGTAACAAAGTGTAAAAATGGAGTTGCAGTGAATTACATGGATGACTATATGAGAAGACGTGATCCAGACTGTTTGCTAGTTGCTGATAATAAGGATACAGATAAGCCTCGATATGAAGATGTCTATCAAGGAGAATTTAAAACTTTGAGAATGGAAACTTTTGAATGGTTAAAGAAACAAGAACTTATTCTGTTACCATTTAAATCGGGAGGACTTGAGTATGGATATGATTCAATACTTATTGCACCATCAAATGCTGGATTTTTTGCTGCTGGGCTAGCAGACTTACAAGGTTTTCTTAATATTGATGAGATCTCATATGACTTTGATCTTAAAGCAATTGTTTTCTTGGCACCACCTTTTAGACATACATATTTTGATGAAAAGCAAATAGTAATTCATAACCGTTTGGACCATATCCATGAAGTTTACTCCTATAATCTATATCCTGGACCAAGTGCAAAGAAGGGTATCTATGGAGTTCTGCTAAACATAGGCGAGGAAGAAGGATGGGTAACTGCCCACGCATCTACTGTGAAAGTAATTACTCCTTATGATAATGAGATTGTTATTATGCATGAAGGTGCATCTGGAGGCGGAAAAAGTGAAATGATTGAAGACGTTCATAAGGAAATGGATGGACGCGTTATATTTGCAAAAAACTCAATTACCAAAGAAAAAACTTATCTAGATTTAAATGAAAACTGCGACCTCTTGCCTGTGACAGATGACATGGCACTGTGCCATCCAAGCATACAAAATGAAAGTAAGAAGCTTGTTGTAAAGGATGCAGAAGCAGCATGGTTCTTGAGACTAGATAATATTACAAGCTATGGTTCATCTCCTCAATACGAAAAGATACTTACACAACCTGAAGAACCTTTAATCTTCTTAAATATTCAGGCTGTTCCAGATGCAACATGCCTAGTTTGGGAACATACTCTTGATAATAGCGGTAAGCCTTGTCCGAACCCACGAGTAATCCTACCAAGAAGGCTGATTCCTAAAGCCATTGATAATCCTGTTGAAGTAGATATAAGAAGTTTTGGCGTTCGTACTCCAGCATGTACAAAAGAAAATCCATCCTATGGTATTCTTGGAGTCTTTCATATACTCCCTCCTGCACTAGCATGGTTATGGCGCCTAGTGGCACCAAGAGGATTCAATAACCCAAGCATTATTGACTCCATAGAAATGACCAGCGAAGGTGTTGCCCATTACTGGGCTTTGGCCTTGACTCCCTAAAAATTGACGGACAATATCTTGCAAACAAATTCTTAAGACCAGAGTTACAATCTGAGCTTGGAAAAGAAGGATATGATCAAGGTGCAGAGATTCTAACCAACTTCTTTAAACAAGAACTCGTAAAATATAATACAGAAGCCCTAAACCCATTAGGAAGACAAATCATAAACATGTTCTTAGAAGGTGCTACTGTAAAAGAATATATGGAAGTTATGCCAATGAGATATTAAACAATTAAAAAGAAGGTCATCTATGTGGGTGGCCTTCTTTTTTAAATGTCCAATTGCAACCTTAAAGTTTAGAGAGAAGGCACGCCACCCTTGACAGCATTGTTTTGTCATGCCATCAAGGGTAAACCGGAACAAGTCCGGTGGCTGGTATTATACCTCTGGCTCAAAAATCTTAGAACAGATTATGCCCCACCCAACCAATAATCAGGAACGATGCCACGATAAATGCTTCTGCAAAAGGAGTTTTTGCACTCGTTGGTACTTAGGCTCTGTCTTTTAGAGCCTTACGTACCACTACGAAGTGCAACTAAGCGAGAGCGTCTCCTTTTTAGAAGCATTTATCGTGGCATCGTTCCGTGACTAAGTCATCGGGTGGTGACTAAGCCGGTAAAGAAATATATTTGTCTTGTCGTATATTTCATTATTTGGTATCATTAGGGTAGAATGGATTTTGAATAAAAGTGCAAAAAATAGGAGGAAGTAGAAATGATGTATGGAGCTTTAGAAGCAGGCGGAACAAAGATGGTATGTGCAATTGGGGATGAAACAGGTAAAATATATGAACAGATATCTATCCCAACATTAAAGCCTGAGGAGACAATGCCTGCAATAATTGAGTATTTCAAAGGAAAAGAAATCGAAGCACTAGGTGTTGCAGCATTTGGACCTGTAGATGTAAATAAAAAATCTGATACATATGGTCATATATTAGATACACCTAAGATACCATGGAGATATTATGATATTCTTGGTAGCATTCAAAAAGAGATCAATGTACCAATAGGATTAGATACCGATGTAAATGGTTCTTGTCTAGGTGAGATGACATTTGGATGTGCAAAAGGGCTTGATTCTGTCATCTATATTACAATAGGTACTGGGATAGGAGCAGGAATTAGTGTAAATGGAAAGTTACTTCACGGCATGTTACATCCTGAGGCAGGTCATATCATGCTCCAACAACATCCAAAAGATGAATACAAAGGAAAGTGTCCTTATCATGGAACGTGTTTTGAAGGATTGGCAGCAGGACCAGCTATAGAAGAACGATGGGGCAAAAAGGCAATCGAACTAGGAGATGTAGATGAGGTTTGGGAATTGGAAGCCCATTATATTGCTGAGGCACTTATCAATTACATACTAGTTCTTTCACCACAAAAGATTATCCTAGGTGGTGGAGTATGCCATCAAGAACAAATCTTTCCATTGGTTCGTAAAAAAGTTCTAGAATTAATGAATGGATATATTAACACAAAAGAATTAAAGGATATAGATAATTATATTGTTCCAGCTAGTTTAAATGATAATCAAGGAATAATGGGATGCATTCAGTTAGCAAAGTTAGCCTTAGAAAAGGAGTAATCTATGCTTAAGGTTATTATTGCAGATGATGAAGATAAGATCTGTCAGTTAATATATAGGCTAGTAAACTGGGAATCCTTAGATATGAGTGTTGTGGGTATAGGTCATAATGGAATTGAAGCATTAGAATTAGTAATGGTACATAAACCGGAGATCGTAATAACTGATATAAGGATGCCAGGTTATGATGGTCTTGAATTCATTGAAAAAGCAAATGAATTAAATCCAATGATACAATTTATTATTATTAGTGGTTACCAACACTTTTCATATGCTCAAAGAGCGATTAAGTATGGAGTTTCAGATTATTTATTAAAGCCAATTAAGAAAGAAGAGTTAGTTGGAGCTCTGACGAAGATGAGAAACTACTATCTTGAGAGAGCAGAACAGTTATCAAAAGAAGAGCAGCTAAAGATAAATATGGAGAACAATATTGGGATATTAAGACAGAGTTTTTTCCAGATATTCTTTTTCAGAGAGTTAAAAGCAATCATACGATTACCATTGAAATGATTAACAGAGAATATAAATACAACTTTTCTCCTGGGTTATTTCAGATTGTTACAATAAAACTAGATAGCGCAGCCCAATCTTATAACAGCAATGTTAGATTCTTAGAAGAAAAGGTTGAACAAATTATATCAACCCATTTAACAAAGTATTGCTATGATATGGGTTGTTATATAGAAGATAGTATTTGTTATGCAATTATTAATTGCAGTAAAACGGAACAAAAATCAATTCGTAAAAAATTGAAGTCCTTACTAGATGAGATAACATTGACAAAAGGTATTGTTGTAGATATGGATTGTACCATTGGATTAGGAACTATTCAAGAAGATGTAAGTAATATATATGACTCATTAAGAACAGCTATTCTTGCATATGAACAGCGATTAGTCTATGGTACAAACAGAGTGATTGAATATGACTTTTCAAGTTCTAGCAATTTAGTAAATAGTGATTTGTTCTATGAATTTAACAAAGAGATGAATGGCGCGTTAGAACGGTTGGATATACAAGGTGTAAATAATGCCATTCGTTATCTGCGGGAAGAGATTAAAAAAAGACCTGATACAAGTGGTCATGAAGTATTACAGATGACAAAAGAAGTGTGCAATGTTTTTCTTTTTTTTATGCGTAAAAACAAGTTAGCTATAGAAGGTGATGATTCATTTCTAGACACCTTTAATAATAATGCAAAACATTATGGTTCTATTAATCAACTGTTTCATTATTTGACCCAGACGATAACGAATACAATTGAAAAAGCAATCGAGTGTAAAAGAGAGTTAGATTCTAAACCAATTAGAGATGCCAAAACCTATATTCAAGAAAACTATGCACGGCCAATTAAACTAGAAGACATAAGTGAATTGGTTGGATTTAATGCAAATTATTTCAGTTCCTTGTTTAAGAAGGACACTGGATATACTTTCTTAGAATATCTATCTGAAGTGAGGATGAATAAAGCAAAAGAGCTTTTAAAAGAAACAAATATAAGTATTGCGTCCGTATGTGAACAAGTAGGATATAGTGATATGAAGCATTTCAACAAAATGTTCATAAAACATACAGCTTTAAAACCGAATGAATTCAGAAAGCTTTATTCATAAAAGAAGGGAACCATATGAGCCATAAAAGTATGCGTTATATATCAAATCGAGTATTCCTATTATTAGTATCCCTTGGAACTCTGATTTTGATCATGTTGATTCATAGTACAGTTAGGGCAATTATTGAGAAGAGATTAGATATGATGCTTCTTATATACTCTCTTTTAGCCATGCTTATAGGTTATTTTGGCTATAGATGGGTGTATAAGCCTTACAAGGAAACAAGTAAAACCTTTCGATTATTTGCAGAGGGTCTTGTACTTGAAGGAATCTACCAAGTTCGCTGTCCATATAGCCCTCAAATACATAAGGCAACATTTAGGTTTAAAGAGATGTTAGATACTAAGGAATTAATTCGCATATCAAAGAAACAAGCGGAGTACTTAGCGTTACAAAATCAGATTAATCCACATTTCTTGTACAATACCCTAGAAGGCATACGAAGTGAAGTATTATGTGCAGGTCTAGAAGATGTGGCTAAAATGACAGAGAACCTGGGGACATTTTTTCGATATACCATATCTAATGTGGATAGTTTAGTAACTTTAGAAGATGAGCTGATGAATATTGAGAATTATTATAGTATTCAACAGTATCGTTTCGGGGATAGACTTAGCGTGAGCGTAGAATATGATGAAGAAGATGAAAAAGAAGTAGGCATGTATAGGTTGCCGAAACTAACGCTACAGCCTATTGTTGAAAACTCAATCTATCATGGAATTGAGAGGAAGGTTGGGAAAGGAAGTCTTCGCATTAAGGTTATGACGACTTTAAATCGATTGTTAATAACTGTGTCAGATG
>CAZAKD010000082.1:0-7517 GCA_964485435.1 uncultured Lachnospiraceae bacterium | reverse complement strand
ATATTATTAGAACACTCAGATACATCAATTAGAATTCCTATGTCAGGCGATATTCGCTCCTTGAACCTCTCTAATTCTGTTGCTATTGTACTATATGAAGCCCTTAGACAGAATCAATTTGATCATATGACATTAGCGGGTCAGCTTCATAGTCATAAATGGAATTAATACTACAGTTATGAAGATCTTGGTAGGGTAAACATGAATTCCGTGCCTACACCTAGAGTACTTACCACATTAATATTTTCGTTGTGGGCAGTGATAATTTCTTTTACAATTGATAAACCAAGTCCGGTGCCCTTCTTGTCTTTTCCTCTTGAGGAATCAGACTTATAGAAGCGTTCCCAGACTTTTTTTATACTTTCTTTTGGGATTCCACTTCCAAAATCTTTAACTGATATTAGAACTTTCTCGTTTTTTTCACTTACTGTGACATTAATGTTTGAGTTTGGATTACTAAACTTTATTGCATTATCAATTAAGTTATATAAAACTTGCTGAATCCTACTCATATCAGCATCTACCAATACTTCTATGTCAGAGAATACAAGATTAAAAGTAATTTTCTTTTTTGTACATATTCCTTCAAAGCTTTCAGCAGTTCTTTTTATTACCGTATTAATATCAAAAGATACAATATCAAGTAGGCTTCCATTATTCTCGAAGCTATTAAGAGACAATAGATTGGTAGTTAATTTAGTTAATCGTTCTGCTTCAAATAATATAGTTCCAAGATATTTTTCATGTAGTTCTGGTGGAATAGTTCCATCGATCATGGCTTCGGCATATCCTTTAATTGAAGTAAGTGGTGAACGAAAGTCATGAGATATATTACCCACAAACTTCTTTTGGTAATCATCTAAATTATTCAACTCTCCAGCCATAAATACAATTGCATCAGATAGATCCTTGTACTCATCAGAAGTCTTTAGTGTAAGTGGGTAATCAAAATGACCACTGGTATATTCTTTTGTAGCGATAGTTATCTTTCGGATAGGTATCACAGTAATATAGTAGATATAGATGAATACAATTAACATAAGAATAAGAAATAAAAGAAATACTACGTTAATAATATTCAAGAAATAGATACTATCGTTCATAATGCTACTTCGTGCAGCGTGAATCACGATATATCCCTTTACAGAAAAATCCATGGAGACAGGTAGCACCACGCTAAGTACGGGTTCAGTAATAAGTGTACTAATAAAATCTGACTGAGAAAAGGTGTTATCAAGTAAAGTAGGATTGATTTCATTAATATTTACATAATTCGTTACTGAACCAACATTACGTGTATCTAAGATAAGAAAACCAGACTTATTAACAATCCAAATACGTGCATTAAGAAAAGTATCAATGGTTTTTAGTTGAGTACTTAGATTATGTAGTGACATGGATTCATTATAATAGTTTGTCATGTATTGAGAAGAGATAAGGGAAGCCTCATTATAAAGCACAGTTTTCTTTCCTTCAAGCAAGCTTTCTTCAAGGCGTTTTACTCCATAGGTATTCAGTAAGGTAAACATTGAAATTGCAACAATAACATAGCAAACAAGAAATTTAAAGAATAATGATTTTTTCAATGTGATACCTCCTTCTCATGTTATGATTTTAAGTTGAATTTATATCCAATTCCCCATACTGTGGAAAGACTCCATGCAGTATGGTCTTTTATTTTTTCGCGTAGACGTTTTATATGAACATCTACAGTTCGTGTATCGCCTATATATTCATATCCCCATATGTGATCTAGGAGTTGCTCCCTTGTGTAAACACGATTTGGATGGGATGCTAAAAAATAAAAAAGCTCCAGTTCTTTTGGGGGCATCTCAATATTTTCTTCATAGTACTTAACAGAATAATTAGAGAGATTGATGATTAGATCTGGATAAGATACATAGTCCCCACTTTGTGATATCACAGCCTTTACTTGTTCGGGTATAGGTTGAAATCTCCTAAGTACAGCCTTCACCCGGGCTACTAATTCTTTTGAATCAAAAGGTTTGATGATATAATCATCTGCTCCAAGCTCTAGCCCAAGTACCTTATCAAAAATCTCCCCTTTAGCAGAGAGCATAATAATCGGTACTTTTGAAGTTTTTCGAATCTCTCGGCATACTTCATAGCCATCAATACCTGGGAGCATAAGATCTAGTAAAACAAGATGGGGTTTGTATTCAATAAAATTTGACAAAGCATCTTCACCATCATTTACAATGAGTGTGTCAAAACATTCTTTTGTTAGATAGAGGGAGATTAATTCTGCAATATTGATATCATCATCTACTATTAATATTCTTTGTTTTTCAGCCATGTTATAATCCTTTCTATAATTAAGATTTGAAAGACACAACAGTTACTCCAGTACCACCTTCGCCAAAAGCCCCAAGCCTATACTCTGACACATATTTAGATTTTTTTAGAAAGGTATGAACTGCATTCTTAAGAGCTCCTGTTCCACGTCCGTGAATAATTGTGACTTGCGGTAGGTGGGATAAATAAGCATCATCAAGATATTTATCCAACTCAGGTAAAGCTTCATCTACTGTTTTGCCTATTAGATTAAGCTCAGTTTTAATAGTACTAGCTTTGGACATTTTAATCTTACCACTTCCTGTCTTAGTAAGTGTAGGTGATACAATAACTTCTTCATCAATAAGCTCTAAATCTTTGATGTTTACCTGGCTTCGTAGAATACCCATCTGAACATACAGATCTCCCTTTGCATTAGGAAGGGTACTTACGGTTCCTTTGAGTCCAAGAGTGTTGACGTGAACTGTATCTCCTAGTTTGAAGTCTTTTGCATTATGAACCTTTGAAGGTTTTTTCGATTTCTTGCCTAAGGTTAGGTTAGACTGAGTTTGATTCAACTTGTCTCTTAGAGCGTTACGTTCTTGCTCCATTTGTTTGTTAAGACCACTTTCATTACTCCATTTGTTATAGTTTCTAATGGTGTTATCTGCATAATCCTTGGCTTCTTGGAGTATATTTCTGGCCTCTTCCTGGGCTTCTTGTAGAATACGCTCCCTGGAAGTGTTTAATTTCTCTGTCTTTTGCTCAAGTTGAGATTTTAACTTAGTAATCTCTTCTTTATGAGAAATAATCTCTTGTTGTTCCTTTTCTATTGTGATTCGACTTGTCTCTAAATCACTAATTACCTGTTCAAAATCTTTATCTTGAACATCAATCCGTTTTGTAGCGTCGTCAATGATATATTCTGGAAGTCCAAGTTTTTTAGAGATTGCAAATGCATTACTTTTACCTGGTATCCCTATTAAAAGACGATAAGTAGGACGCAGGGTTTCTACATCAAATTCACAACTTCCATTTTCAACACCAGGCGTAGACAGAGCGAATATTTTTAATTCGCTATAATGTGTTGTTGCCATAATGCGACTTCCTTTACTGTGAAGATAGGAAAGGATAGACATGGCAAGAGCAGCACCTTCTGTAGGGTCTGTTCCAGCACCTAATTCATCAAATAGAACAAGAGAATTCTCATCAGCTTGTTCAACAATAGATATAGTATTAGTCATATGGGAAGAGAAAGTACTTAAATTTTGTTCAATGCTTTGTTCGTCGCCGATATCAGCATAGACCTCTTTGAATACGGCTAATTCTGAATGGTCAAATGCTGGTATATGAAGCCCTGATTGTCCCATAAGTGTAAAAAGCCCCACTGTTTTAAGAGAAACTGTTTTACCACCTGTATTAGGTCCTGTGATAACAAGAAGATTGAATTCTTTTCCTAGATAGATAGTAATAGGAACTACTTGTTTTGCAGGTATAAGTGGGTGTCTTCCTTGTTTTATGTGAATATAACCATGATTATTAAACACCGGCTCAGTTGCTTTTAGTATCTTAGAGTAAGATGCCTTTGCAAATATAAAATCTAACTCTGCTAGTGTTTGTAAATTATAATCTAAAGAATCAACATGTTCGCTAGCCTGACTACTTAGGTCTGCTAGAATCCGTTCTATTTCTTCTTGCTCTTTGATATGGAGTTCTCGTATATCATTATTTAATTTTACAACTGACATTGGCTCAATAAATAAAGTTGAACCTGTAGAGGATTGATCATGTACCATGCCAGGAAAACTACTTCGATACTCGGCTTTTACAGGAATGCAGTATCTACCATTACGCATTGTAATTAGATTATCTTGTAATTTAGTTCTTGCTGTAGAAGAGTTAATTGTAGCATTGAGTTGCTCATGAATCTTATGATTGGTATTATGAATAGACCTTCTTATTGTTCTGAGAGTAGAACTTGCGTTATCACTTACTTCATCTTGAGAAGGGATACAACGCTTAATCTCATTATTCAGAGGAGTTAGAGGCTCTAACAACTGGAAGCGTTCTTCTAGTGAGTCCTTAGTATCCTCTTCATGTTCACTTCTGCCATAAGTTTTTACCCGTAGGACAGCATCCAAGAGAGAACTAAGATGAAGTAGTTCTTCTATAGTAAGTGTTGAACCGACTTTTAGACGCATAAAAGAAGGGCGAATATCCTTAACACCAGCAAATGATAGATTCCCCTTTTTAAAGATTCGAGTTAACGCATCTGTTGTTTCTTGCTGTGCCAGACGAATATTAGAGAGATTCGTATCAGGGAGAAGCTTTCTGCAATATTCTTTTCCTAGTGGTGAATTAGCGCATTCTGTTAATCTATTTATTATTTTATCATATTCTAATGTCTTAATTACTTTTGGGTTCATATCGATTACCATCCATATTCTATCTGTAATAAGAGACAATGTCTCCCTATATATTCTACCTTATTCTAAGCCAAATGAAAACCTGTATTTTACTTCTAAGTTCCTTTGTTTACAAATCATTCATTATTCGTTCATAAGTAAATGATATAATATCGATAAATAATGAAAATGTGAACGGAATAATAAATTAGTTTTTTTATTTAAAATATGATGTTATACTATAAGTGAATCTTAGTTATGATGTGGTTGAGCATATGAGTATTACAATATTGAGGATGAGGCTTATTAGAATACAGAATATACTATAAGGAGAAGTTTTATGTCTGCTAATTTTAAAAAATCCCAAGATAAAGACAAGAAATTTTCATTTATACAAGAACAGATTGTTCCTAAGAAAGCGCCTAGGACTAGAAAGTTTATGGCTGTTTTTTTAATGACTATATTTCTAGCAGTGGTGTTTGGATTAGTTGCTAGATATGTTTTTTGCGTATCGGGTACTTTGTTTGCGAATCTATTACCTGAAGTTAAAAAGAAAGATATTATTACATTTCCAAATAACGAACCGAATGAAAATGGACAAGGTGGGAAAGATGATAAGAATGGGAATGGAACCACTAATCCTGAAGGAGAGAATGATAAAACAATTGTAATTGAAAACACTGTAGAGGCAGAAGTGTCTGATTTTGTTATGATGTATTCAAAGATTAATGAAATTGCAGCAGATGTGAATCAATCTATTGTGACAGTAATTAGTGCAGAAAAGTCAGTAGATTTATTTAATAATGATTACGAATTGAAAAATACAACTTCAGGTGTAGTCATTGCGAAAGATAGTTCATATATGTATATCTTAACAAGTAATGATCAATTTAACAAAGCAAAAAACACTCGAATCATATTTAATGACAACTTAAGTCTTCCGGGTAATTATCATGGTGGAGACAGTGAATTAAATCTTGCCATTGTTACTGTAGAGATATCTGAGTTACCAAATACTACATTGAAAAATACTAAGATAGCTAAATTAGGAGAATCCTATCTTTTAACTACTGGTGAGCCAGTTATGTTACTTGGCAACCCTAATGGTTATCTGTATTCTATGGAGCTTGGAATTATAGCAAGTAAATCTACTTCTGCTTATACTATAGATAATCGAATTGATCTTATTCATACCGATATGGAGGACAATCCTAATGGAGAAGGTATCGTTGTTAATATGAAGGGTGAGATTGTAGGAATCATTACTCAGAAGTTCAAGTATAATCTAGATAAGAATATTAATACAGGAATTGCAATATCAAGAATCAAGCCAGTAATTGAGAAGCTGGTGAATAGTGAACCGATTCCTTATCTTGGAATTATAGGTGCAGATCTAGCTGGAGATATTGCTAAGGGGTATAATATATCCTCAGGAATATATATAACGGAAGTAAAATCAAAATCTCCTGCTTTTGATGCAGGACTTAAAAATGGAGATATTATTTTATCAATAGGAGAGAAGAATACAATATCAGTAATATCTTTGAATAATTATCTTCAAATCTATAAACCGGATGAAACTGTAGAGCTTACCATAATAAGAACGACTCAAGATAGTGGTGGCGAGATAAAAGTTAATGTAAAACTAGGGAAAAAGTAGTTGATAATATTAATAGAAAAAATAGGGTTGCATTACCATGAAATCATAATGGTAATGCAACCCTATTTAATAGGAGGAAGCACATTCAGGACAGACGCCTGAAAACTCAAGACTATGTCCTGTAATCACATAACCTGTCTTATCGTTAAGCATAAGTTCTAGTTCATGTAGAGGGCAATCATCAATAGGAATAATTTCACCACAAATACTGCACACTAATAGATGCTTATGTGATTGATTATTAAATTGATAATAAGTTTTCCCATCTTGACGAATTTGTTTTAGTAAAACTTTTTTATCTGTTAATGCACCTAAGCATCGATATACTGTTGAAAAGCTCATGGAGGTATAGCGAGTTGCTTCTTCAAATATTTCCTCCGGGGTAAGTGGCGCGCGTGCCCTTTCTAAAATAGAAAGAATTATTTTGCGCTTTTTTGTAGTTTTTAATTCAACAGATTTTAGAATATCTCTTTCCATAATAGACCTCACCTCGTAAATGTATATGTTATTATAGACTTGAGGTCAAACTTTGTCAATGAAGTAGAAACCACTTGACAAGAGAAAAAGGCTGGGATATAATCATTTAGTGTGCATTTCAATAGATAGTTTAGAATGACACATAGGTTGAAATGAAAAGAAACAAGCAACCACATGCAACAAACCAATATCACAGGAGGTGAAAATGAATGCCAACTTTTAACCAATTAGTTAGAAAAGGTAGACACACAATCGAGAAAAAGTCAAATTCTCCAGCACTTCAAAAGAGTTTTAACTCTCTTAACAAGAGAACAACTGATTGTTCATCACCACAAAAAAGAGGTGTATGTACAGCAGTTAGAACTGCTACTCCTAAGAAACCTAACTCAGCACTTAGAAAAATTGCCAGAGTTCGTCTTTCAAACGGAATTGAAGTAACAAGTTATATCCCAGGTGAGGGACATAACCTACAGGAGCATAGTGTTGTTCTTATTAGAGGTGGAAGAGTAAAAGACTTACCAGGTACTAGATACCACATCGTAAGAGGTACACTAGATACAGCTGGTGTAGCTAAGAGAAGACAGGCTCGTTCCAAATATGGAGCAAAGAGACCAAAAGACGCAAAGTAGTAAGTAGTCACATAAAAGTGCCGGATTAATGACATATAAGACAAGTTGAAT
>CAZAKD010000081.1:0-7588 GCA_964485435.1 uncultured Lachnospiraceae bacterium | reverse complement strand
ATTATAATATTCGTATTCTGGAAGGGCTTGGTTCCGTTTTTTGGTGAAGATGCATATAGTGTATGGGCGTTCTTGACTGGAACTAAGTGGGATCCAGGAAATGATGTATTTGGTATCTCATATATGATAATAGGGTCTGTATATGGAATGCTAGGTGCAATATTATTTGGTGTTCCAATTGGAATTCTAACAGCAGTTTTTATAGCAGAGATTGCACCTAAAAAGGTAATTAAGATTATTAAGCCTGCCATTGAATTATTAGCTGGAATTCCTTCTGTAATCTATGGTGCATTTGGTGTTGGAGTAATAGTGCCTTTGGTACATAAAATATCACCTAGGCCTCAGGGAGAATCTTTGTTAGCAGTAATCTGTGTTTTAACAGTTATGATATTGCCAACTATAATTAATCTAACAGAGGCTTCCATTCGTGCTGTTCCAAAATCTTATCGTGAAGCATCCTTAGGTTTAGGAGCTTCAAAAACTCAGACAATATTTAAGTCAGTTATTCCAGCAGCAAAATCAGGAATTTTGTCTGCAACAGTGCTAGGTATCGGAAGAGCGATTGGAGAGACGATGGCAGTAATGATGATAGCAGGAAACCCTATTGGTAGAATACCAACTAGCATATTCGATAAAGTGAGACCCCTAACCTCTAATATATCGATGGAGATGGGATATGCGTCAGGAAGACATCAGGACATGCTCTTTGCGACAGGAGTTGTATTGTTTGTATTTATTATGATTATCAATATTAGCTTAATTAAAATCACAAGTAAGGCAGGTGAGAAATAATGAATATTAGAAAAATAAAAGATGGTTTCTTACAAGCGCTTATATATTTATCTACAGGCTTTACTCTATTAATACTTGTTGTAATCTTGGGTTTTATACTTTATAAAGGGCTACCAGGAATAAACATGAAGTTCTTGACTAGAATGTGGGATGCAAAAACCACATTTGTAGTAGTGGAAAAAGCAAAGGAAGAAAAGCAATCTGAAAAGGTTGGATATGTATCTAGCTTGTCTATCACAATAGGAATTGACGAAGCAGGTAAAGTATTCGTAGAAGACATGAATGATAACTCACCAGTAAAGTCAGCGTTAAACCTAAAAGATGACCATTATCCAGTGAAAAAAGGAGATCTTATTACAAAAGTAGATGATACTAATCTGGACAACGTGGATATAACGCAAGCTGTTGCTGTATTAAATGATATTGGAGATTCCACAAAGATAAAGGTAATACGCCCAGGTGGAGGAATTATTCCTATGTTGGTATCAACAGTATATATGATTCTATTATCATTGGCCATATCAGCACCCATTGGAATACTTTCTGCTATATATCTAAATGAATATGCAAAGGCTGGAAGGGTTCTTAATATTATTCGATTTGCAATTCAAAATCTAGCAGGAATTCCATCTATTATATATGGTCTGTTCGGAATGCTAGTATTTGTTCAAATGTTGCATATGCAATATTCTATTCTTGCAGGTGCACTTACTCTTAGCATTATACTATTACCAACTATTATTACTACTACTGAAGAAGCATTGAAGGCGATACCAAACACTTATCGCCAATCCTCTTTAGGACTAGGTGCTACCAAGCTACAGACAAATTATAAGGTGGTACTACCAAATGCACTTCCAGGTATCTTAGTTGCGATTATTTTAAGTATAGGACGTATTGTTGGTGAATCAGCAGCATTACTATTGACATCTGGTACCATTGCTCAGATACCAACGGCTTTAACTGGTACAGAAGCTGGGGCAGCAACATTAACAACAAAGTTATACTGGCTAATCAAAGAATCAGGAGATTTAAGCGGGGCTAGTTCTATTGCAATCGTGCTTCTTGTATTAATTATTGTTTTAAATATTATATCTAAAGCAATAACAAGTAGATTCATGGCGAAGCAAGGAAGATAAAGAGGTGAATACAGTGAGTGATAAAGTAGCAAAATTTTCAGTAACGGACCTAGATTTGTTTTATGGTGATTTTCAAGCTCTAAAGAAAATAAATATGGATATAAAGGCCAATGAAATCAGTGCATTTATTGGACCATCTGGTTGTGGAAAATCCACATTTTTAAAAACACTCAATAGAATGAATGATTTAGTAGAGAGTGTAAAAATAGATGGTCAAATATTACTTGATGGGGTGAATATATATAGTGATATAGATGTAATTAAGTTGCGTTCTCGAGTAGGAATGGTTTTTCAACAACCCAATCCATTCCCAATGAGTATCTATGACAATGTAGCATATGGACCGAGAATTCATGGAATAAAGAAGAAGAGTCAGTTAGTATCAGGCGGACAGCAGCAAAGAATATGTATTGCTAGAACTTTGGCCGTAGAACCAGAAGTTATATTAATGGATGAACCGACCTCGGCGTTGGACCCTATCTCAACTCTAAAGATAGAAGATCTAGCAGTAGAACTTAAGAAGGATTATACCATTATTATCGTTACTCATAATATGCAACAAGCAAGTAGAATATCTGATAAGACAGCTTTCTTTTTGCTAGGTGAGATGATAGAATATGGTAATACAGAACAAATCTTTAATAATCCGATAGACCAAAAAACAGAAGACTATATAACTGGAAGGTTTGGCTGATATTCTAATAAGAATGGAGAGAGGTAATATGACAAGACAAGTTTTTATTCAGGAATTAGAAGAATTAAATAACAATGTAATTAAAATGGGCAGTATCTTAGAACATTCCATAAATGATGTAATTGTTGCGCTGGAAAATATCGATGGAGAATTGGCCAAAAAAATTATCTTAAGGGATGATGAGATTGATCTTTTGGAACAACAGATAGAAAGGGATTGTATTAATATTATTGCAAAACAACAGCCAATTGCTACAGACCTAAGACAAGTTACTTCAATTATGAAGATTGTTACAGATATTGAAAGAATTGCAGATCATTGTACTGATATATCAGAATATATTCTTGATTTAAATAAAAAGCCAACTATTAAACCTCCAAAGAACTTGAAGGATATGGTTCTATCTATGAAATCTATGGTTGTAGATACAATAGATAGCTTTGTAAAAAGTGATATTGAGAAGGCAGCTAAAGTAATTGAAGCAGACGATATCGTGGATAATTATTTCCGAGGTATATGTGATGATCTTATACAGATGATGGAAGATAGTAAAAGCAATATCCCTCAATGTGTGGATTACTTAATGATTATTAAATATTTAGAGAGAATGGCTGACCATGCTACTAATATTGCAGAATGGATAAAATTTATTGTGACAGGCGATCTTGCACTGGGTTAATAGAGTTCCTGTTATAAGAAAGAGTGAGGTGAGGTATTATGGCAAGCAAAACAATATTAGCGGTAGACGATGAAGAGAATATCTTAGAATTGATACGATATAACTTAGAGTTCAATGGATATAAAGTAATTTCAGCTAATTCAGGAGAGAAGGCATTAGAATTACTAGAACAGAATACAGTAGACCTTTGTTTGCTTGACCTAATGCTTCCTGGTATAGATGGAATGGAAGTATTACGTAATATTAGAAGCAATAACACATATAAAAAACTTCCAGTTATTATACTAACTGCAAAATCAGATGAGATAAGTAAGGTTGTAGGACTTGAAGTAGGTGCAGATGATTATCTATCTAAGCCTTTTGGTGTACATGAACTATTGGCTAGAATAAAAGCAGTTCTTAGAAGAAGCGAAGGAACATTTGCTGAAAAAGAGTCAGTGGAGGAAGAAAAGATTCAGGTAGATCATATTGTTATAAACAAGACTAGGAGGAGTGTAACGGTAGATAATATTGATGTTGACTTATCCCTAAAAGAATTTGAACTATTATATCTACTAGCTAAGAACAGAGGAATTGTCTTCACTAGAGATAAGCTACTTGAAAAGATCTGGGGATATGACTATTCAGGTGAGACTAGGACTGTGGATGTGCATATTCGTAATTTAAGAAAAAAGATAGAAATTGATGATAATAATCCTATATATATTAAGACAGTTAGAGGAGTAGGATATAAATTTCAATAAATGCACATTACAAGGTGTATTGAAAGAGGAATAAATTATGCGAAAAAAGTTATTCATATCATATCTTATTATAATCGGGTTAGTATTATCGGTATCCTTAGGAACTTTTTGGTTTAAAGGATATGAATATATTGAACAAGAAGGTCAAAGTTACTATCTTATGCAAGCAAAAATGCTTGGGGATGCATTTCATGATGAGGAATTCACATCACAAGAAGAGTATCAGACATTTATTGAAGAATATGGTGATAAATACAATTTACGAATAACAATAATTGATCGGGATGGAGATGTTATTGCTGATACAATTGGAGAATATCTTGAAAATCACAAGACTAGGAAAGAAGTAGGAAAAGCGCTAGATGGAGAGAGTAATACCATTATTCGTTATTCCAAAACTATGGGGCAAAAATATTCTTATAGTGCTGTTCCGGTTAACAATGGATCCTTTCAAGGAGTAATTCGTGTATCGGTGCCACTAGGAGAGTTAACTACGCTTGATAGCAATCTTGCAAGTGGTGTTGCAGCGGCATTATTTTTATCTCTAGTATTAGCTAGTCTGGTAGCATATCTATATTCTAAGTATATTGCAAGGCCAATTGATGAGATTACAGCAGCAGCTGAAAAAGTCTCCCAGGGTGATTATAGTATTAAGATCTATACGAATGAAACAGATCAGATAGGAAGACTAGCGGTATCATTTAATGCTATGACTAAAAACTTAAGAAATACAGTAGATACATTAACTCAACGTAACATGGAATTGGAAGCAATGTTGAGTAGTATGGATAGTGGAGTTGTTGCTATTGATGAAGGTAACCTTGTCTTATTTCATAATCAGGCCTTTTCAAACATCTGTGAAGTAAAAGGTAGTGTAGAGATTGGGAAGTCTTTGTATAGTGTAATAAGAAGCTCGATTATTTTTAAATTATTAGAAGCAGTTAAGAAAAGTAATAAAACAGAAAAGGGTGAAGGTATTATTAATGTGAGCACGGACAAACTTGTTCGAGTAACAGCCACACCTGTTAATATTGCAGGAGGAAATACGATAGGATTTCTTCTGATACTGGATGACATTACACAGATGCGTAAGTTAGAGAATATGCGTAGTGATTTTGTATCTAATGTAACACATGAGTTAAAGACACCACTTACATCTATACGTGGATTTATTGATACTTTAAAACACGGAGCAATAGAAGACAAAACTGTTTCTTATAAATTCTTAGATATTATTGATGTGGAAGCTGAACGTTTATATGGCTTAATACAAGATATTCTTTTATTATCTGAGGTTGAATCTAAGAAAGATCAAGAGATGTTTACCTGCCGAGTAGATAAAACAATATCTGAGGTTATAGACTTGCTTCGTGGCAAGGTAAATGAATCAGTTCAAATTATATATGAGAAAGAGGATAATATTCGTCCGTATACTTGTAACCCAGATAGAATGAAGCAATTGATTATTAATTTATTAGATAATGCAATAAAATATACTGAGCAGGGTAGCATTACAATTACTTGTAAAGAGGAAAATAATAGATTAGTTATCGGTGTGACAGATACAGGATCTGGTATGGCGGAAGAACATCTTTCTAGAATATTTGAAAGATTCTATCGTGTAGATAAAGGTCGCTCCAGAAAACAGGGTGGCACCGGTCTTGGCCTATCCATCGTAAAACACATAGTCGAGCTATACGATGGTAGCATTCGCCTAGAAAGCAAAGAAAACGTAGGCACTAGTTTTGAGATACGTTTTCCTTACTAAAGTGACTACTAAATTGACGGAATGATGACACGAGTAATAGTTTCTAAAAAGGAGGCGCTCTCGCTTAGTTGCACTTCGTAGTGGTACGTAAGGCTTTAAAATACAAAGCCTAAGTACCAACGAGTGCAAAAACTCCTTTTCTAGAAACTTTACTCGTGTCATCATTCCTGTTTACTGGTAAGTGTTAGTGAATTAATGACTGGCTTAGTGACTGACTTAGTGACGGAATGGTGACCAAGTAATAGTTTCTAAAAAGGAGCCGCTTTCGCTTAGTTGCACTTCGTAATGGTACATAAGGCTCTAAAGGACAGAGCCTAAGTGCCAACGAGTGCAAAAACTCCTTTTCTAGAAACTTTACTTGTTCACCATTCCTGTTTACTGAGTAGTTTTAAGGAAGATTATCTCCTACACTTTGGCAGGACTTAGCTTCGTGGGCAGAAGATACTTTGTTCTATTAATGGACAGATTGAATATCTACTTCATGAAGCGGTTCAAAAGCACAAGAGATCGGATAAAGAGAAAGATAATAATTAAATAATTATGCAAAATGAACTTATGTAATAGCAGCTAAAAAGGTCTATTACATAGGTTCTTTTTTAGATTATTGAAAGGAATAATCATTGTTTGTTTGCAATATTCTTGTAGAAAAATGTTACAAATAATGGTTGAAAACGGGATGTGACTTTGGTATAATATGTAATTAGTGGTTGTAATTGATTAAATAGTTAATTTTATAAGTGAAGTTTAACGAATGTATATGTACTAAAATTACTGATCTTGGGAGGAATAATAGTGGGTAGGGAAGACATAAATAAGAATGATTTGAATAGGATGCTATGGAGAGATAAGGTAAAAAGTCTAGAATACCTTAATAACAGTATAGATGCAGCAAGTGATTTTGGAGAGTATTATCTGGAAGATTCAAGATTTCTCTACGAGATCTTAGGAGCCCTGAAATCAGAATATATAGTATTACAAGATCAAAAGAATAATATCAGTTTAAAAAAAGAAGAAAATATATGTGAACTATCAGTAGATAACGAGCAAATTCAACTGAATATAACAGATATGAAGGGATTTATAATATCTCTTATCACAATTATGGAAGATATCTTGCCGTTAGGAAGTGTTGTAGATCTAAAAAAAGAATACTTTTCAAATGAAACATTAAGAAATAAGGTAGAAAATATAAGAATGGTTATCACACACCGATTCCTAAGTAAAGAAGGTACAAATGTATATTTCCCTTACGCAGGGGTTGTTTATCCAACGGGAATGTTAGGTCGTGAGGAAGTACTTTATTTTACTCCTGCATTAATAGAAAAGGTAGTTCATAAAGGGTATGAGGATATACAAGAAATAGTATATGTAAGTCAGATGAAACGAGTATATATCATTGAGAATAACATGATCTCCTGTGGTTTTGCTAATAAAGAGAAAGCAGAAGAATTCGCAGGGAATAGGAGGAGTTAAAAGTGGGAGAATCATCAGCTGATACTATAACTATAAAAATACCTGAATTGGAAGAACAATTAGTAACATTAAAAAATAGCATAGAACAACTACGACCATATAATATAAATCTAATTATATTTATACTATAGAACTTCCAACTCCCTAAATCCAGTCTCTTAATTCAGCATCATGTTATTTTGCAGAAACAATTTATAATAATACTACTCAGTAAACAGGAATTGTGAACCGAGTAAAAGTTTTTTAAAGGAGTTTTTGCACTCGTTGGTACTTAGGCTCTGTACTTTAGAGCCTTATGTA
>CAZAKD010000080.1:0-7604 GCA_964485435.1 uncultured Lachnospiraceae bacterium | reverse complement strand
ATCTCTCCTTAAAAAGTAACCTGTAAACTGTAAAGCCGCCGACACCTGTCCATAGCCACACAAACAGGGGTAGATTCTACGATTACAAAAAAATCGAGCGGGAATCGACCTCCCTTTGGCATGCAGTTATATAAGTATAATACGACGTATTTGAGTAAAAATCAAACAGCATCTCGGTTACAAAAGTAGATTCTCGTTTACAAACAGGGGTAAAAGTTGCGTTTCGTTTACAAATATTTATTCTCACTTACAAAGATTGATTCTCGACGTACAAAAATGCATCTCGTTTTACAACTGACCATTATAAAGTTCGGTAACTTTTCCCAATGGTTAAATCTAGAGGCTGTACTGTGAATAAATAATAATTATTGACAAATAATTCCGTTGCAGTATAATAAATGTGTTAATTAATTTAGTTATTTACAAACAAACTAAGAAGATATTCTCTCTGAAATACAAGAAAAGATGTAATAAAAATAACCATATAGTATATAAACAATGTAGATAAAAATTAATTAACAAATAAACATATAATAAGGGAGATAAAAATGAAAAAGAGGATTATGGCATTATTATTAGTACTTATGATATTTGGTACAGGTGCAACTGTTCATGCAGAAGAAAAGCATGAACCAATGAAATGTGTTGATATCAATGAACTTGCAGGCTTACCATATGAGGAAACATATTCCTATCAAGAAGTTCTTAGAGATATGCAACTTAACAACATAAGCAAAGATCAAATAAATGAATTTGTAGCTAACAATAGTAAAATGTCGGCTCTACAAACAGAAGAAATACGCTATTCAACATTTTATATGGACGCATATACTTTTTATTGGGGGCTTAGTTCCCAATTTGTGTTGCAGCCAAGAATTTATGTAGGATTGCTTTATCGTAATGGTGCTTATTCTCCATCCAAAATAGTTTCTTTAGACTCTCCATTTATGTTTACTGGAGCTGGAGGGGATTGTAAATTTGTCGGTACCATTTTTTATAGACTTGAAGCTGGAAATCGTTTCTTTATGGGGATTAACGGAAATGTTTATAAAACAGCTAATGTAACGGTAAAAGGTGGAGTACAAGTTAAAATAGGGGGAGCTGCAACCATATCTTTTGAAGCTACTAATTCTAATAATTTCTTAAGAAATATAGCGTATGATACAAGATATTATTCAGCAGGATTAGAACCATAAATAATATTAATAAATTTTATTTGTATTTCAGAGATTATAATGTACTTATTTTAAGCATATCATGATATCTAGAGAATATCTCGTTAAATATTAAAAATAAGTTATTATATTTAATATTTTTATTTATTATTACATGAAAAAGTAAATATCACTTGTTAACATATAAAGACTTCAACAAACAGGGCTCCTGTAATTTTTATTATGACGTCTCAACATGAGTCAAAACAAAAACTAAAGTAGCTGTGTACATAGTTAACTAACAGTGTTAATCTGTTTAATTAAGGAGATAAAAGTGAAGAAAATTATTATAGCATTATTAGCATCATTAGTAGTACTAATTTTTTTTGGTACATACGCAAGTAATAGTGTAAAAGAAAAATATGTACCAATAAAATGTGTCGATATTAATGAACTTTCCACTTTACCTTATGAAGATACATATACCTTTCAAGAAGTTGTTACAGATATGCAACATAACAATCTTATAAGTAAAGAAAAAATTAATCAATTTAGAGCTAACAATAGTCAAACTTCGACTCAATCAAATCAAGAAATACGTTATGCAATATTTCATATGGAAACATATACTTTTAATAAAGATAAATTTCTTGGTTCAAATACTTATGTATTGCAACCAAGAATATATTTAGGATTACTTTATAATGATAGTACTTCTACTCCAGCCAAAATAGTTTCTTTAGATTCACCTTTTATTTTCACTAAAACAGGAGATAAGTGTATATTTATAGGTGGTATTTTTAATAAACTTGAATCTGGAAATCGTTTTTTTATAGGAATTAATGGAGATGCTTATAAAACATCTAAGGAAGTAAAGGAACGATCATCAAATTCCTATAGTATAAGATCTAAAGATTATTTAAGAAACGTAGCATTTGATGTCAAATATTATTCAGCTGAATTGCAACCTTAGATTATTTATACATTTATATTTGTATTTCAGAGCTCTTATTGTATTTATTAAACTATATAATTACATTAAGTTAATCCCTTTCGGTACACTTTTAACAATTATGAAGTACTGTTCATTGGAGTGCTATCATTAAAGTAGCAAAGAAACTTTCCATCCTTGCGTTATCATAACAATGGTCAACACCGCTAAGACTTTGAGTAATACCTGCTTTGGATAACGCCTGCTGAAAGGCATCGCTGGTATATTGGTTGATTATTATACTAAGGAGAAGCAAGCTTGTAATACTATTCCTTATTTGGATATATTTTATTTATGCTGTTTCCACAGTTTTTTCAGTATCTTTAATCTCGTTATACCACTTTACAAAACCATATACCCATTTACGAGCATCTTCTAATGTCTCAAATCCTGAGTTAGGGTATTTCATTAGAATTCTATGGATTTAAGGGGAAACAAGGAGAGTGATAGATATCATGATTTTATCATTACAACGTTACAAAAAACCCATTATACCCCAGATGGAATTAATGCAGATTGCTGATGGTTTTCATACTCATCAAAAACCTTTAGATACTGTTAAAAAAGCACGTTATAGAGAAATACCTGAGAGCATTAAAATATGAGCCGATCATAACTTAGGTTGTGCAACGGCTTTTTTGTGCTTATAATTAAATAATATAATTTAAAATATTTGAAGTAATTCTAAGATTCAAATCGTTATATATATTGAGAGGCAGAGAGGAGATGGAAAAAATCAACCGTGAAAGGTACTTAGAAGATTTAATTGACAACTATGGAAATCTGGTTTTTTCCATATGTTACAAGATTACAGGGGAATATTTTGAAGCTGAAGATCTATCACAGGAGACATTTCTTTCTGCATACAAGAATCTCGATAACTTTGATGGAAGAAATGAGAAAGCATGGATTTGTAAAATAGCAACAAATAAATGTTTAGATCACGTAAAAAGTGCAGGTCGGCGAATTGTTCCAACTAGTGATGAGTATTTTCTACAAGTAGACAGTATGGAACAAACACCATTAGATGAAGTGCTAGAAGATGAAGTAAAAGCAAGGCTATATCACCATTGCCAAAGTCTAAAACCACCCTATAACGAAGTTGCTATAGAATACTTTTGCAAAGAACTTCAGATTAAAGAAATTGCAAAAAAGACAGGAAAGAATACTAAAACACTGCAAACCCAGATATATCGTGCCAAGGGAATGTTACGTAAGTTATGGAGAAAGGAGTATCCACAGAATGAATGAAATAATAAAACATCTAGATGAGGAATTACTAGAAAGGTTTAATAATAACGAATTAGACGATACCACCTATCTAAGGTTGCTAGAACACATCTCTTCATGTGAAGAATGTTCTGATATGTATAGTAATAGTTTTTCTCAAAAGGATATGATACCTTCTCCCCATTATCTTAAATCATCCATTATGGAGCGTGTCTTACAAGAGGAGAAAAAAACACAGACTTCTAAGAAGTCTATTAATTATCAATGGTTTACCTATAGTTTAAAAGTTGGGTTTGCAATGTGTGCTGCATTATTCATATTGTTCTCTGGGGCATTTAAGAATGATAAAGAGGTTCAAGCTAGGGAGATCCCCATGCTTAAGATGGAAACCATTGATAGCTTTAATAACAAGTTGTATGAATTCTCAAATAAATTAATGATGGAGGAAAGTTATTATGATAAAGAAAAAGAATAGTTTTTTTACATTTATATTCTCATGCATACCTGGTGGTGGTCAAATGTATATGGGATTTATGAAAGAGGGTATATCCCTGCTATCAGTTTTTGCATTCGTAATGTTTTTAGGAACTTGGCTTAGGATTAGTCCGCTTATGTTTATATTACCAGTAATATGGTTTTATTCATTTTTTGATTCTATTAATAAAATGTCCTTGTCTCAAGGAGAACTAGAAAAGTTAGGAGACAGGTATTTGTTTCAATTAGATAAGTTACCAAGTATAAATCCTAATCTATTTTCTAAGTACAAATTATACATTGCCTTATTGCTAATACTTATAGGTCTCTCTATCCTTTGGAATAATTTTCTTGATGTGGTATCAGTATTCCTACCTAATTATGCAATCAGTATTTTTTATCGTCTTTCAGATAAAGTGCCACAGTTGATTGTAAGTGTTTTTATTATATATGTAGGATTAAAATTAATTGCTGGTAAGAAAGAAGAACTAAAAAGTGGGATTGATAATGATACAAAGAAAAAGGATGTTTATCCTTTGATGATTGAAGAGATGGAAACAAGTGATAAGATGGGGGAGAGTAATGAATAATATGGAGAGAGATACCAATCAAGTTACAAGAACACATAAGGTTGGCACCATAACATTAGGTATTACTTTAATCTTCTTTGGTGTTCTATTTATAACAAAGCTGTTCACTAATATATTGGATTATGAATTCATACTAAAGCTATGGCCGGTAATTTTTATATCTCTGGGCTTTGAGGTCTTAATCTCTTATATTACTAGACAGAAAGAACGTTTAGTATATGACAATGGTGCTGTTTTTATAATGATACTGCTTACTTTGTTCGCAATATGCATGGCATGTGTTGAGTTGGCTATAGATTATATGCATATATATGTAAGGGTATAGGCAACTAAACGAAACTCAAGTATTTAAATATAATTGCTGCTACATGATGAGAGTGAAATTATTTGCTTAATTGTGTAGCAGCTTTTTCTTTGAAATGTTAAGGTAATGAGAACAATGCATTGGTATTTCACAGAATTATAAAAGTAGGCATAGCATATAGATAAATAACCTCACTACATGTTATAATAAAAACACTAGTACAACGATAAAGTGTTAAGGAGAACCCCATGAAAAAGGCAAGCATCAGAGATGTGGCAAGAGAAGCTGGAGTATCAATCACAACAGTTTCTAGAGCACTTAATGGATATGATGATGTAAGTGAAGTTACAAGAAAAAAGATCCAGCAGATTGTGGAAGAACTTAATTATGCTCCAAATGCCAATGCGCGTTCATTAGGAGGGAAAACAACTAAAGTGCTTGCCCTCTTGGTATCTGGAATGAAAGAGAAGGAAGAAAGCGGATTTGTATATGGAATGATTAGCGGTCTGTATCATGTTACAGTGGAAAATGATTATGAATTTATTCTTTTGACTACCGACAGTGCCAAACAAAGAAAAATGAATTATCTTCAATTATGTAGACTAAAAGGTATTGAAGGTGTAATGATATCAGGCATTCGGACGGATGATCCATATTACAAAGAACTTGCAAAAAGTGAGATACCATGTGTGGTTTTTGATGCAGATCTTCATGGTAAGAATGTGTGCTCCTTATCCATTGATAATAAGCAGGCGTCTTATGATGCAGTGAAACACTTGATTGACAATGGACATAAAAAGATTGCTATGATGAATGGTGTATCTTATGCAGTTGTATGCCAAGATCGTTTGAATGGATATGAACAAGCAATGTTAGAGAACAATCTAGAGATTGATAGCAACTATATACGTTATTGCGATTTTGAGGAAGAGATGGCATATGAGGAAACTCTGGATATATTGAAGAAGCATCCAGAGATTACCGCTTTCTTTTGTGCAAGTGATGTGATGGCAATAGGTGTAATTAATGCTATCAATGATATAGGAAAGCAAGTTCCTTATGATTACTCCGTGCTAGGTTTTGATAATATCTTAGCAGCCCAATATGTAAATGGAGGGTTAACAACCATATGCCAAGAACCATTTATTATGGGGAAAAGGGGTGGAGAAGCTTTGGTTAGGATGATTGCTGATAAAGAGGAAGCGAACCATATTAATATTCCCTATTCTTTGATAGAACGAAAAACGGTAAAAATGCTAAAATGAGTTTTGTGATTATTAAATTACATTTATGCAGATTGCATACATTGTGAGTTATATTTTAGGCAATAAAATCAATATACAAAATATCAAAAACAATATAGTATGTGTATATGAAAACGTTTTGGAAAGAAGAAATATATTAACAAAAGAACTATAACAGTACCGCCACATCAGTTAAAAAATTGGCGGTATTTAATTATCTATTAACGAAAACGTTTTGGTAAAAAACAAAGAGACAAATAGGAGGTAAAAATAATGACAAATATTCGATATAATAAAGCTGAAAAGTGGGAAATAGAGGAAAGCAAGTTTTCGGCTGAATTCCTTGGAAAATGTGAAGCGATTATGAGCCTTGGTAATGGATATCTAGGACTTCGCTCTGCCACAGAAGAAAGATATTTGGGAGAAAAGAGAGGTTATTTTGTAGCAGGAACTTTTAACAAATTTGACAAGGATGAAGTTACTGAACTTCCTAATATTGCAGATGTTTTAGCCATTGATATGTATTTTAATGGTCAATACTTTACATTAGAAAAAGGTGAAATCAAAGAATATTCACGCACATTAAATCTTAGAACAGGTGAGCTCACCAGACATGTTTATTGGATATCACCATTAGGAGATGAATTCAATATATCTTTTTATCGTGTTGTATCACTGAAGGACTTGCATTTAATCGCACAAAAGGTAGAAATAACACCGGTGAATAATAATGCTGATATAAAGGCTATAGCCGGAATTGATGGAAGAATTACCAATAGTGGGTCACAACATCTATCTGATAATGATAAAAGGCTATATGAAAAAAGATATATGCAAATGATTCAGACAACTACAGAGTCTAATATAAGTTTGGTACATAATACTACATGTTCATTTGCTATGAATAAGAAAACCTTAGATATGGATTCTAGAATTGTTATTGAACGAAGGAGAATTCATACAGAATATATAGGAAAGATCGATAGGGGTAACACACTAGTTATAGAGAAGGTATCTAATGTATATACTTCCAGGGACAAAGAGAATAAAGGATTAGGTCTTGCAGCAATTCAAGAAAAATCACTTCATGCAATAAAGTTACGCTCAGAGGAAGGGTACGATGAAATATTATTAGAGTCTGCTCAGGAGTGGAATGCAAAAGTATGGAATGTGAATCCAATTATTATTGAGTCTGAAGATCCATTTGATCAACTAGCCATTCGATTTGCTCAATACCATCTAACCATTATGACACCTGCACATGATAATCGTATGAGTATTGCTGCTAAGGGACTAAGTGGAGAAGGCTATAAAGGTCATACTTTCTGGGATACGGACATATTTATTCTGCCATATTTCACTTTTACCAATCCTGCAATTGCAAGACAACTAGAAGAATATAGGTATCTATCCCTTGGAGGTGCTCGTCAGAAAGCACTATCTAATGGTTACGAGGGTGCGCAATATCCTTGGGAATCAGCATGGATTGATGATGGTGAAGTTACACCTATGTGGGGTGCGGCAGATATTATAACAGGTCTACCGATGAAGATATGGTCTGGATTTATTGAGCAACATATTACATCTGACGTTGCCTATGGTATATGGCAATATTAT
>CAZAKD010000079.1:5075-7605 GCA_964485435.1 uncultured Lachnospiraceae bacterium | reverse complement strand
CCTGTGACCCTCTGCTTGTAAGGCAGATGCTCTCCCAGCTGAGCTAAGATCCCATGGTTTATAATACTAATACAGTATAATGATTTTAGCGATGGTTGTCAAGTGTTTTTTCAAAATGGGGACGGGGTATTTTGCAAAATACCCCGTCCCCAAACGCTCAACCCCCGTCCCCATTTCACACAAGTTTTAAGCTGCTTCCATTATTACTTTTTTCCACAATGATCTGATGATCAATTCTCTCTTTTAACTCGTTTACATGAGATATAATTCCAATCAAACGATTTCCTGCACTTAGAGATGTCAGAGTGTCAAGCGCATGATCTAGGGATTCTGTATCTAATGCTCCAAATCCCTCATCGATAAATAGGGTCTCTATCTGAATTCCACCTGCATTGTTTTGGACTATATCTGAGAGGCCTAACGCTAAGGATAAGGCTGCTTTAAATGATTCTCCACCAGACAATGTTTTTACGGAGCGTTTTTTTCCTGTATAGTTATCAAGCACTTCTAGATTTAAACTATCAGTCGTCCTTGCATCCGCAACTTTACTAATCTTATATAGTTCATATCTTCCATTGGTCATGACTTTAAGCCTAATATTAGCGGCTGCAATTACGTCTTCAAAATAACTCGTTAAAACATATTGTTCAAAGACCAACCGCTCTTTATTATAACCTCGTGTTACATTATCTAGATCTTTTACCACACCATATTCTAGTGCTAACTGCTGTTTCTTCTTCAGGCTTGTTTCTATGGAAGTAAGGATCTTTTTATGATTTTTACTTCTTACTCCAATACTCTCTTTTTCTTGAAGCAAGTCCTCTTTCTTTACTTTCAATTCATTCCATTGGTCCTTTAACTCTAAGGTATTTACGTAGTTTCTATCTTTTATTTGATCCTTTAGTGATTCTTTTAGTTTCTCAAGAGATTGAAGAGTACTATAGAATTCTTTTATTTCTTTTTCTAAAGTTTCTATACTATCACTATCAATTATAGCCGCCTTATATTCCTCTTCGTTTTTAAAGTTATTTTCTAATAAGGATTTTTGATAACCTGCTTTTTTATTAGCTAGCTCAACCTCCTGGACCTGATGTTGGATGATTTCATTTTCATAGAGGGTGTCATTGGTTAATACTTCTCCCTTAACCTGATCATACTGTGCCTTTGCAATCTCTTGTTTTTCTTGAATGCTCTTTATATTTCCCAGTATCTCCTCTAATTTATCCTTGACATTATCTAGAATTCCACTTCCAATCTGCTTTGTTTCCTCAATAAGCTCTGCCGGTATTCTGCTCTGGATTCGATCTATGCTTCCCTTCATGTGTTCTATCGTATTGTTTAGATCATTGGACATAAGATTGTATTCTTTCTGATTCTCTTCTAACGAACAAATCGTTTCTCCAACCTTTTTAAGCTCTTCTTTCACTATATCCCGGCGATTTTTTCTCTTCCCAAGCTCTTCCTTCTTCTGGTGAAGTTCTTGCTTCCATGCAATATGTGCTTCTTTCCCTTGTAACAGTAGTTTTTCACATTGGATCATTCTGTCTTGACCACGTTCCTTCTGAATGATTGGCTCCTTGCTTAATATACTAACGATTTGAAATAACTGTTCTTCCATTTGCTCTAAATGAGCTTTTTTAATGGCACTTTCTTGGTATACCTTATCGTACTCACTACGCTTTTCTTCTACTAATTCGCGAAGCTTATCCAATTCTTGTTCATCAGGCACTTCAAGGGATATCTCCGCAACATTAGGGTGTTCTATAGAACCACAGACCGGACATGGCTCATCTTCCTTAACAAGCTTAGCCACAACTCCAACGATTGCATTTTTATAGATTTCTTCCTTCTCTTGATAGCTTTGACGTGCGTCTTTCATCTTAGTAAGATTCTCTTCATATGCAATCTGAAGTTTTATTAATTCCTTACTTTCTTTATGTATATCATGAATAAGTAAATCCCCTTGTTCAAAGGAATTACTAAGACTCTTACTTTGTTCAATCTGCAGATTATTGTTACCAATATCTTTTTCAATTTCAGCATAAGAATCATATTCTATCTGGTAATTCTCCTGAATAAGTTTATGTTCTTTTAGTTTTTCGCCTACTATAACTTCTTTCTCTTGAATAAATAGAAGCTTGTCCTTTGATTCTAATAGGGTCTTTTGATATTCAACATATTCTTTTAATAAAGGTAGATATCCTTCTAATCGTGCCGATTCTTCACGCAAACTTGCAACCAGAGTTTCCTTCTGATCTGCATCTACTTTCTCTGATAATACCTTATCTAAAATTGGTTTTAACTTTTCTTTTTTGTGTTTTAATTCGCTGATACGTTTCTCCAATGCTTCACTTCGTAATAAAGCCTCTTGATAGAATCGTTCTTCACTCATAACCTTATTTGCATCAATAGCATTTTTCAGCTTCACGGTTGCCTGTTCAATTGTGAGCTTCGGAAGCTGGCAAGCCGCCATAGTCTGGTGACCGCCGCCGCCGAGCGTTTCCATGATAAGCTGAACATTAACCTCTCC
>CAZAKD010000079.1:0-5065 GCA_964485435.1 uncultured Lachnospiraceae bacterium | reverse complement strand
CTCTTGTATCTCGATTCTATCTTTATCCTGTTCTAGTTCCTCATACTGGATTGATGCCTGTTCCAGTCTATGAATCATATCATTTCGTTGTTCACCTTCTGAAATAGAAACTGCTTGTTTAATAATAGCTTCTTCTAAATGAATGGATTCATTTTCCAAATTGGTCAACCTCTTTTTATCTTCATTGATAGTTTCCTTCAAAGCCACAATAATTCTATCATATTGATAACTTGTCCCCTCTGATAATTCAGAGAGTGTGTCACATGCATCCCAATCAATGAGGTTAGCAGCTTCATCCATTTTATTTTTTACATTCTCAATATCACGGTATAGCCCATTGGCCTTATCTTTTAATTCATATTGTAACTTTTCATACTTATTTGTTCTAAATAAACTTCGTAGAATTTCTACTCGTTCCTTGGAACTTGAAACAAGGAGTTCTAAGAATTCACCTTGGGCTATCATAACAATTTTTTTGAATTGATCATAATTGATGCCCATAATATCTTCAATCTTTCGATTTACTTCATATACAGATGCAATTGGTTCTTCTTCAGATATATATAATTGAGCAACTTCATTTGTAGTGGTATAACCTTCCCCTCTTCTCTTGGGGCGCATATACCTTGGACTTCTTTGAATTCTATATTCAACATTCTTATGGCTAAACGTTAATTCTACAAAAGTATCTATGTCCGGTGATGCAAAATCACTTCGTACAGAACTCTTTTCCCGAGTGCTTCCACTTACATCTCCATATAGTGCAAATGAGATGGCATCAAATATTGTAGTTTTACCGGCACCCGTTGGTCCAGTAACTAAAAACAGATGGTCTTCATAGAATCTAGTAAAATCAACCTCAACTTTTCCAGGATAAGGACCCCATCCACTTATCGTTAAATAGATTGGCTTCATTCTAATATCCCCCCTCAATTCCATCAATTAATCTGGACATAATCTCTTTTCGTTCTTCATCAAATTCACTCCCTGTCATGGCTTCATAGAACTCATGATAGATGTCTAAAGTAGTTTTATGTCTTAATTCACCGGCCTTTGTGTAATTGGCGTCCTCTTCTCTAATATTCTTTTCAAATATTAATTGCATTACGTTGGGATATATACTGCGCAAAGCACCAATGGCATCTACCAATTCTTCTTGGTTGGTTAGTGTAATCTGAAGATAATCCTCAGTATTCGCAAGAGAATATACTTCTTCGGATATTAGATCTTCTAAAGTTCCTTTTATTTTTCGCATATCATGAAGTGGTTCTAACTCTCTAGTATAAATCTTAACTTCTTCATTAAGATCAATGATCGTCACTGATTTTTTATGAAACACTTCTGAAAATGAATATTTTAACGGGGAACCTGAATAACGAACTTGTTCTCTTCCAATCTTTTGAGGCCCATGAATATGTCCAAGTGCCACATAATCAAATTGATCAAATATTGATACGTCAATATTATCTGCACCACCTACTGATATTCTAGTCTCAGAGTCAGAACATTCTGGTAAAACTCCTAGATTAGTTACAAAGTAATGTGTAATAAGAACATTGCGCTCATTTTCATTTATATCAATATTATCAACTACAACCTTTATAGCATCCTCATAAGAACTTATATTCTCTTCCTCATGATAATACTTCACAACTGGTGGCTTCATAAAAGGTAATAGATAGAAGTTTACATATCCATACTCATCTTTTAATCTTACCTTTTTCACATGTCCATCATATGAACCACAGATAAAGAAGCCTTCTTTATCTAAAATACTGCTTGCAAAAGAAAGCCTTTCCCCAGAGTCATGATTCCCACTAACAAGCAAAATAGGAATTCCAAGTTCTGAAAGTTGGCTTACGAATATATTAAATGTAGAAACTGCATCTGCCGGTGGAATAGATCTATCATATACATCCCCAGCTATGACAAAGGCATCTACCTGTTCTTCTTTTGCAATCTCTATCATCTGATTCAATACATATTCCTGGTCTTTCAACATATCAAATTCATGAACCATCTTCCCAATATGTAAATCAGCTGTATGAATTATCTTCATCTTAACTAACCCCCACCACTATCTATGCTATGAACTGTACAAGGTCTTTCGGATTTTCTACCAATGCATGTGCATTGTGCTTTATTAATTCTTCTTTTTCACGAAATCCCCATAACACTCCTACTGTATACATTCCTGCTGCATTACCAGTTTCCATATCCACATTTGTATCCCCGATATAGATACACTCTGAAGGATGCGCCATAAAATTTGATGCAATAATATGAGCTCCCTCTGGATCTGGTTTCTTCGCAAGTCCTTCTTGTTGACCAAGTATCAGATTAAAATATCCTTTTCCAAAAATAGTTTCAACCACTGTAACTGCTCTCTTATGAGGCTTATTCGTAAGAACGGCAATATTCATCCCAATATTCTTCATATAATCCAAAGTTTCAATCATGCCTTCATAAGGCCTCACTTCATAAGTACAATATTGCTCAAAATGAAGGTTATATCTTTCAAGGGCTTGTTCCATGTGTTCACCTTTGGTGTCTCCCGCTGCCTCTAGGGCTCTTTTTACTAAGACTTGTACACCGTCTCCCGCAAAATAATTATATTCTTCCACAGGTCTACCTTTTAATCCACAATCCTCTAGTGCCATGTTACATGCTGTTGCTATAGATACCACTGTATCCGCAATAGTACCATCTAAATCAAATATCGCTACTTTATACATAATCTTCCTCCTTTGTTGGTTTAGGTACCGTCCCCAACCGATCAGGTACCGTCCCCAAACCAGAATTCTTTCAATTCGCTTATCATTTTCTCTTTATCTACTACCGTATTCGGATACCATTCCCTAGGGAATAATCTCTGATACTGATTTTGTTGAAATCTTTCATCTAAGAGCAGTATCGCCCCCTTATCTTGTATAGTCCTAATCACACGCCCTGCAGATTGAAGGACTTTATTCATTCCTTGATACAGATAGGCATATTCAAAACCCGTCCCTTGCTTTTCTTCATAATAATCACGAAATAGTTCTCTTTCATTACATACCATTGGAAGTCCTGTACCCACAATAACTGCACCTATTAATCGATCTTCCTTTAGATCTATTCCTTCGCTAAAGATACCTCCTAGTACACAGAATCCAATACGTGTAATCGTTGGTTCTGATTGAAAAGTTGCAAGAAACTCTTCCTTTTGCATCTCTGACATATGACTGTTTTGAATTACTATCTCTAGATCAGAGCATTCCTCTGGACTCCATTGATCTAACACTTGATTCATCATATGGTAAGAAGGAAAGAATACAAGATAATTACCTTGCTTAACTTTGGTAAATTCAATCATATATTCAATTATCTTTTCATATTCTTCAGTTGTTCTTCTAGAATATTTTGTACTTACATCCTTTGCAATCATTATCAATCGATTGTCTGTGGAAAATGGAGATGGTGCATATACAGCATAATCCTCTTCTTTTCCGCCTAATTGCTCTTTATAGTATTGAATAGGTAATAAGGTTGCAGAGAACATAACTGAGCATCTTCCTTTTTCAAGGCATTCCAAAAGATTAGCGGAAGGGTCCATACATTGAAGCCTTAGATGAAATCCTTCTACTTCATCATAATCTGTATAGGTTACGTATTTATCATCCATTTTCTCATAAATATATAAGAAATGTCCTATGTTGAAATACAATTCCAATAAATCTTCTCTGTGGTCCCATCCCTTATTCTCTTTCAAGAAATTTTCCATTTCACCCATTGCTGAAAGAAGATGCAATGCCACATCTTGAATATTATCTATTACTTCAAAGTCATCACATTCACGTTTTAACTTTAGCAGATCTTTATTACAAACCTCAAGTCTCTTGGCTAACTTATGACTTCTTGATTGGACCAACTTTTTCCCCTCTAGAAAATGCTTTTTATAAAGAGAAGCACTATACATACTACGCCCTCTCTCAACAAGGTTGTGAGCTTCATCCACTAGAAATACATAATCATTTTTCTTTTCACCAGAGAAAAATCTTCTTAAATATACATGAGGATCAAATACATAATTATAGTCACATATAATACCATCTGCCCAAGAAGTGATATCCAAGCTCATTTCAAAAGGACACACTTTATGTTTCTCTGCATATTCTTCTATAAGTTCTCTTGTTATCTCAACTTCGTGGACAAGCATATCATACACAGCGACATTTATTCTATCATAATGCCCCTTTGCCCTTTCACAAGCATCTGGATTACAATCCGACTTGTCCAGTACACATATCTTTTCTTTGGCTGTTATTGTGACTACTTTCATTCGCAACCCTCGTTGAAACAGAATTCCATAAGTGTCTTCTGCAACTGTTCGAGTGATAGTCTTAGCTGTCAAGTAAAAGATCTTACTTGCTAACCCTTCTCCCATGGACTTTACACTTGGATATATAGTTGATATAGTTTTGCCAACACCAGTTGGAGCTTCAATATATAACTTTTTATCCCTAATAATCGTACGATATACATCTTTCACAAGTTGATTTTGCCCAGGTCTATATTCAAATGGAAAATCTAGTTGTTTCATGGATTCATTCCGTTCCTCAATCCAATCCATCTGCCAAATAGCCCAATCTCCAAATCTACTCACCAGATTTAAAAACCACTCTTCTACTTCTGATAAACTCATTGTTTCTCGAAAGAACTTCAGTTCCTTGCTCTCAAGATTACAATAAGTAAGTTGCAAGCCGATCTCCTCTATACATAGCTTAGAGCCATATATGTAAGCATAACATAAAGCTTGTCCCCTGTGAACCGCAATAGGCTCATCAATATATTCTAAATCTTGATACATCCCTTTTATTTCATCTATAAAAGTCTGACCTTCTTCTTGGAATATTCCATCTGCTCTTCCCTCTACTTGTATCACAATGCCTGTTTCATTCAAAGGAATTTGAATCATAAGAGGAACTTCTGCTTGATATAGTGAATCTTTACTTTTTTGAATCATTCTATGGGCTTTACTTCCTTCTTGCATAGCATCAGGATCTGAGCCTTGACCATATCTATT
>CAZAKD010000078.1:3011-7624 GCA_964485435.1 uncultured Lachnospiraceae bacterium | reverse complement strand
TTCTTCTTGTGTTTCTTCTTTTATTTTTTCTTTTATTTTTTCTTTTATTTCTTCATTAGTTTCTTCTTTTATCTCTTCTTTTTCTTGCAATTCTTCTTGTGATGATTCTATTACTACTTCTTCATTCAATTTATGGTCAGCTATAATGTCACTTTCTATAACCATTCCCAATTCAGCGGCTCTACGCATAACTTCATCATCCGTGGGAGAAGTTTTAGTAAGGGTAAGTACTAGGGTTGTCATAATTATTCCTAAGCCTAATCCCCTCATAAAATACTTAAGTTTCATTATTAATACCTCGCGCCAATTCAATAATTAGTTTGATTTCACCTTGTCCAATCTCAAGTAATTTAGAAATCTCTATAATAGATTTACCTTCAGAATATAATTGAAGCACTTGTTTCTTTGCTAATTCTTGTGCCTTTATATCCTCTTGATTAAGTTCTTTCCCATAATCAATTGGGGTATGATTTATCTTTTCTTTGGTGATGTCATTTCCATCTTCAGTATCCTTATTGGTTCCACTTGAATGTTCAACTAATTCTCTTTCTTTGATTGTTTCTTCTTTATCATTCAACATGTTATATAAAAATACTACTTCAGAATGGTTCTGTTCTATTTTTTCTAGTAACTGATCAGAAAATTCACTCATGGCCATAATCTTTTCATTGGATATCTTACTTAGTTTCTCTTCTGCTTGATCTATGGTGCGTTCCGCCCCCATATCACAAATCTCCTCTACTTTCTTTCTAATAAGCTTTAACTCACCTTCAGAAAGATTATATAGATCTTCAGATTTAGTTATCTGTTTTGCTGCTCTTTTATTTAAAAAGCTTTCAGAAATCATATAACTAAGTGCAATTATAAGAAGCCCTACAACTACTAAAAACACTTGTACAGGTGTCATGTTTATACTCTCCTATATCTTTACATCAAAATTACTTGTTTTTATTTCTGTATTTTCTTTAGATTTATTCTGTCTTTTCTTAGAATTCTGACCATCATATGATTGACTTCCCTTTTCTTTTGCATCATATCTTTTTTCAGTATTCTCGCCTTTTAGTGTCCTAACTGTCTGTTTACTATTTTGTGAAATATCCTTTTGAAAGCCTGATTGTAACTGGGCTTGTTCAGAAAAGCTCTTAGTAAGCTCATTCTGCTTATATTGAGATGCCTCCTGAGTCTTAGGTGGCATGGTAATGATATCAATACGAGATATAGGCATAAAGTTTCACATCCTTTCAATTAGTAAGGCTTCACCACAATATCGGCACCGTCACGAAGAAATTGGCAATAATGTTGTTCTGATCTAACAAAATATATAATATTTGTTATAGTGATCTTAACACCAGGATATGCAATATTAGATACTTTTACTTTTCCACCCTCAGTATTTTCAACTATGATCTTTAATTCTTCATATCTTGCTTTTAGTCTAATCAGAGCTTCATCAAGCATAATACTATTCTTTAATGCTATTGTTAATTGCTGTTGTCTCTCAGGAGAAAGGTTGACTCCACTATCCAACTTTTTTTGAAGCAAAGTAATCGCTTTAAGCATTTGCTCCCTTTCTTCTTCTTTCTTTGGAATATCTTTTTCAAGAGTATGTAATTCATCAATAAGAAGTGGATCAACACCAACAATTAGTGCTGTATGTGTTCCCATAGTTGAACCAACTACTTTTACTGAAATTAAGTAACCAGCTCTTAATTCTCCTCCTGTAACAGATCCATTTCTTCCATTTACATTTATTTCACTTTTTGCAGCCACTTTGCTATGCAATATTGCACCAGCCATAACAGATGACCCTGAACGCACTTCACAGCTCTCAATAAATTTGGCAACAATATTACCGTTTGCAACTAATTTACCTCGATTCATTCCTTGAACACCGCGTTTAAGGATAATTTGACCATCAGCAATAAGTGTAGCACCCTCTACAACACCATCGACCTCAATATCTCCTTTTGCTCTTACAGTATATCCGGTAATTACATTACCTTTGATTCGAACATTACCATCATAGTTAATATCCCCTGTAGAGGTATCTACGTTACCATTCACCTCATATACATTGGACACAACGACTTTATCATGCTCCAATTTTACATGTCCTGATACATCCGAATATAAAATGCAGCCATCTTCTGATAATGTAGCATTGCTACTATAACGTATTACACGATTAATTACTTTATCTGGATTAATCTTTGTTCCGAGAACATTCATTCCTGGAACACCGTATTTTACTGGAGATAACGTTGCTAAAATATCACCTTTTTGTACTTTACTAATGATATCTAGCTGATGAAAGTCTACAGAACCATCTTTATTTTCTTTAGGTTTTGCATTCTTGTTAACATTAAAGTGATACGTGATAACTGCATCTTCGCCTTTTACAGTTTCTAGCCCTTTGGCCAATATTATATTAGTACAATATCGTCTATTCATTAAAAATTTATCTATATCATCCTCGAGGATACCATATTTTACTCCTGATCGAGTTAAATCAGCTATGATTTCTTCCTTTGTAATCTTAGATCCACCTGAGGATGGCGGATAAAATCTTCCAATGGCTTTCATTTTATCAGGAGTGATCTCTATTCTAACACTTTCACTCTCTGGAAGTTTTAGCTCGTTACTTATCTTTATCTCGATAGGTTTTGTTGCATGCATAATCCCATCATGAAGTTTCTTTATATCATAATCCATAACCCTTTTTGATGTTAGATATCTGCTCACCTCATCAAATTGTAGAGGTTCTCCTCCATTAATTGCCGGAAAAATCTTTACATATATACCATCATTTTTGGTTGCCATTTGAAAGAATCCATTTTTATACATGCTATTCCACCTCCCCAAATTGTTTCTTAATTATTTTTTAAGAATACATCAATATTGCCACCTAATTTAACTCGTAACTTTTGCAATGCTTTCGTATGAAGTTGAGATATTCTAGATTCTGATACTTCAAGAATAAGGCTAATCTCCTTAAGTGTTAACTCTTCATAATAGTAGAAAACAATTACTTTCTTCTCCTTTTCTGTTAAAGAATCTAATGTTTTTACTAATAATTCTTTTATTTCCTGTCTCTCAAGAACTTGTTCAGGTTGTTCATAATCCAGATTATTACGAGCATCCATTTTTATATCTATGCCTTGTTCTACATAATCTTCTAGTGATATTAGATTAGATATTTGAGTTTCTTTTTGCCAATTATTAAGCTCTTCAACACTAATTTCTAGTACTTCTGAAATCTCTTCATCAGTTCCGACTCTACCATATTCTCGGTTAAACTTTTGATAAGCATTATCTAGCTTTTTTTGTTTTTGCCTTAAGGTACGTGGAACCCAGTCCATTTTTCTGATATGATCAAGAATTGACCCACGAATACGAAGACTGGCATAGGTTTCAAATTTTATACCTTTCGAATAATCAAATTTATCAATCGCATCAATTAAACCAAATATACCATATCCAACCAGATCATCATATTCTACATTATACCCTAAGTACATGCTTAATCTTCCAGCTATAATTTTAACAAGTCCGGCATACTCAATAATAAGTTTTTCTCTTATAATAGATGACTTATTACGAGTGAAGTCTTCCCATAACTTATTTCTATCTGCTTCAATCATGCTTTCCTCCTAAGATTATTGTTCTTCTGTAATCTCTGATTGATTAATACTCGTATTACTCTCAATAGACTCATCTATTACTTCGTCTTCATCACTAGATTTATCTATTTTAGGTAACATCATTGCATAAGCAATAATGCGTTTAGCAATATTACCAATTATATAAAATACAATGAGCACAACCAACAAAAGAATTAAGCTATGAATCACATTATTTTGGTATATAATACTTATTATAGATGTAATTGTACCAGCAATTAAAGTAATTACAGCGGGTATATATCTTAATTTCATTTATATCTCCTACTAGCTTTCATTTTCTATAGTACTTTTAAACCTTTACCAACTGATTTCACGTGCAACTCACCATTCTCTGGATAAAATTCAATGGTCCTACCATAGTTAAGCCCTGTATCTTCAGCTAAAATTTTAATATTCAGTTCTTTTAGTTTCAGTTTCGTTGCTTCAACATTACGTTCACCTACTCGCAGCATATCACTACTAGAACTAAACGCAAACATCTGGGCGCCTCCGGCGATTTTTGCAGTTAACGCATTTCTCCTCGCACCTTTTGACACCATTGTATCAATTAATGTGTCTACTCCAGTATCTACGAACTTTGCCTTATTACTATTATTCTTTATCTTTGTGCTATCTGGTAACATGACATGTACTAAACCAGCTATCTTTACATAAGAATCATATAATACAATACCTACACATGAACCTAGACCTAGTGTAGTAATTCCATCTGGTACAGTACATATATTCATGTCAGCCATCCCTACTTTAATCATTTCCCCCATTATGTCACCTCTAAAGTCCTAAAGAAGATATAATTAATCGATACGAATCTAGGGTAGGAATTAATATAAAATATCCATTAATAGATTTATCTTCTTCTCCAAATTGTGATTGGATAAGCAAAGCTTTATCTCCAATTTTGCCAAATTCTATTGCAGGCACACTAAG
>CAZAKD010000078.1:1479-3001 GCA_964485435.1 uncultured Lachnospiraceae bacterium | reverse complement strand
TGCTCCTGCCATATCAATTGCCATATAAGGTATAGAGGATGTAATTGTCAAATTGGTTAATGCAGACAAAGAGGATAGATATGCTCCTGATATAATATTACCGATCTCATTTAATGCCGATAATTCCATATCAGAGAATTCCTCTGTCAAACTTGCCTCACTTCCTAATAATGTATTCACTAAATGTCTTGCCGATTCTTCTTCAAGAATAAACATCATCATTCCATCTGCTTGTCCTGCTAGTGTTAATAGGATTCCAACAACTAATTTTTCTGCTCCACCTATAGTATCAGATATTTCCTTAAACTCTAAAAGTTCTACTTTCGGAACACTCATATCTACTTTCGCATTAATTAGTTGGGATAATGCAGTAGTAGCATTACCTGCACCTATATTCCCAATTTCTTTTAATATATCAAAGTCTTCATTTCCCATATTATCAAGATTAAGTTCTGACATGTTTTGCCTCCTCTTAATTGCTTTCTTTCTCGATAATAACCCCTGCAATATTTAATAACGAGATTAAACCATCTCCATGCTTACCAATGCCATTCAAATAAGCAGTCTTTTCATCATTTTTATTTTGAGTTGGTTTCTCAATATTATCTTCTTCTAATGTAACCACCTCTTTTACCTCATCAACAATAAGACCAACAGCTGATTGAGGTTCTAATTTAATAATAATAATTCTGCTTGCATTCGTAATTACATCTTCTTCAAGACCAAATTTTAATCTAACACTCATTACAGGAATAATCTCACCACGTAGATTAATTACCCCTTTAAAGAAAGATTGTGCTTTTGGAACGCGAGTTATTCTTTGCATTCTTACAATATTATCAACATATTGAATATCTATACCATATTGTTCATTGCCAATCTTAACAATAATGTACTGTTTCGTTTCTACACTTGTCTGTTCTGCCATTCTAAGCACCTCCTATACTAAAGTATTTACATCAAGAATTAGTGCAACTTCACCATCACCTAGGATAGTAGCGCCGCCAATGATTTTATTGTTATTAATATACTTTCCGATTGACTTAATAACTATCTCTTGTTGTCCAACAAGGTTGTCAACTACAAGTCCAGCATATTTGTCTCCTTTAGAGACTATAACCACAGTTAAGCTCTCTGGTTTTTCTTCTTTTGGTGTTGCATCTAATTCTTTTTCTAAACGGATCAGTGGAATTACTGATCCTCTTAGATTAATAACTTCTTCAGTCTGAACATACTTAATCTCTGAGTAACTTACATCTTCAATAGTTTGAATGCTTCCAAGTGGTATTGCATATTTTTCAGAACCTAATTCAATCATAAGCGCTTGAATAATTGCTAATGTAAGTGGAAGTCTTATAATAAAAGTACTACCCTCTCCAAGCTTAGTTCTAGCTTCAATGTCTCCACCGAGTCCTTCTATCTTATTCTTAACAACATCTAGACCAACACCTCTTCCAGATACATCTGTGATCGCCTCTGATGTAGAGAAGCTTGGTTTGAATAATAAATCAATCACTTCTTT
>CAZAKD010000078.1:0-1424 GCA_964485435.1 uncultured Lachnospiraceae bacterium | reverse complement strand
CAATACCAGCACCATCATCACGTACTTCAATAACAACATTGTTTCCATCTTGATATGCGTCTAGGTAAATAGAACCTTGTTCAGGTTTGCCTGAATTACGTCGTTCTTGTCCACTTTCAATTCCATGATCTGCTGAATTTCTTAACAGATGCATCAGTGGATCTCCTATCTCATCAATAACAGTACGATCTAATTCTGTATCTTCACCTGTCATATATAATTCCATTTGTTTGTCTAGTTTTTTAGAAAGATCACGAATCATTCTAGGGAATCGATTTACAACACTTTCAATAGGAACCATTCGTACCTTCATTACAGATTCATGAAGATTGGTAGTAACTCTTTCTAGATATTCGATTTGTTCGTTAAATCCACTTTCTTTATTATTATCAGTATCTGAGTCATTTAAAGATACCAAACCGTTCTTAGCAATGATTAATTCACTTACAAGATTCATAAGCACATCTAACTTCTCAATATCTACTCTAACTGAACGATTAACTATTGGTTTAGAAGTCTGTTTACTAGCATTATTGTTTGAACTACGATTCGCTCCATTATGTACATCTTTTGCCTTACCAGTATCTACGTTAGCAACTGCTACTGCACTTGCACTAGAATAATCATTCTCTTCCTGGATATGTGGCAATTCTACTTCTCCAATATATACTTCTTTTACCTCAGACACATTTAAAATTACATTTTTAACTTCTTCTGCAGTTTGTTTTGTTAATAGAACTACACTAAAATCAAAATCAAATCTTTCGTCTTCAATATCTTGAACTTCTGGAGATGACTTTATCACATCACCTAGATCTTCTAGAGCCTTAAATACTAAGAATGCTCTTGCTGCTTTTAATATACATGTTTCTGCAACATATACAGTGATGGTAAAAGCATTCTCGCCTATTTCTCTTGCTTTTGTAATTGCATGTCTCTCGTGATCAGCAATAGACAGCACCTTCAGTTGTTCTAACTCAGTACTTTGATTTCCATTTAAGCTAATTGCGCCTGCTGATACTACTTGATTATCCTTATTACTAGTATCTACTTGGCCAAGTCCAGTTTCTAGGATTTTATTTAATGCAATTACAATATCTTCATTATCTACAGTTCCTTCATCCGCTGTCTCAACAATAGAAGACAGGTAGTTCTCTAGGGCATCTAATCCTCTAAATAATACATCTACCAATTCAGCTTCAACCTTCATCTTGCCATTTCGGATCTCTGAAAACATATCCTCCATAGTATGGGTTAGTTTCTGCATTCTTTTATAGCCCATAGTTCCAGCCATTCCTTTTAGTGAATGAGCTGCACGAAATATCTCATTAATAGTATCCGTATTACCTGGCTCTTTTTCTAATATCAGTAATTGTTCATTCAAACTTTGTAAATGTTCCTTCGTTTCATCAATAAAAATCTCT
>CAZAKD010000077.1:0-7683 GCA_964485435.1 uncultured Lachnospiraceae bacterium | reverse complement strand
GGAACCATTATAATGGTGAAAAATGCAAATATTAGTCTGTTTTTTAATTTCAAACTCTCACCCACTCATTCAAAGAAACATAGCTCAAGGCTATAACAATTAAACATACACGTTTATTATAGCATATTCACTTTCCATTTACACCTAAACACTTGGTTTCTTTTATAAATATTTTATAAAGTTCTTGACGAATGATTATAAAGCGTATATCCTATAGGAGAAAACAAATTTAATTAAATATTCTATATATTTCTCTTATTAGGAGTGGTGGAGAGTGAAGGCTCTATGAAACCCAGCAACCCCTGTTTATACATGGAAGGTGCCAATCTAAGCGATTTTTCGAACAATAAGAGGGTTTGATTCTAATCTATCAAGTCCATCTTATGATGGGCTTTTTTACGAGAAATGAGATAGAGTATAATCTATTTAGAGGTATATTACCTTACGAAGGAGGATATATGGAGAAATTACTATTTACTTCAGAATCAGTTACTGAAGGTCATCCAGATAAAATCTGTGACCAAATATCAGATGCAGTATTAGATGCTTTATTGGAGCAAGACCCAATGAGCAGGGTTGCATGCGAAACAGCAATCACTACTGGCTTGGTACTTGTTATGGGGGAAATCACAACTAGTGGCTATGTTGACATCCAGAAAATTGTTCGTGATACTATCCGTAAAATAGGATATGATGCTTCTGATAAAGGATTTGATGCAAATACTTGTGGAGTGATTGTTGCATTAGATGAACAATCTTCAGATATTGCTATGGGTGTTAATAAAGCATTAGAAGCAAAAGAGAATACAATGTCAGAAGAAGAACTAGAATCTATCGGTGCAGGAGATCAAGGAATGATGTTTGGTTATGCAACGAACGAGACTGAAGAATACCTACCTTATCCTATTGCTCTTGCGCATAAAATTGCTCTTAAGCTTACAGAAGTTAGGAAGAATAATACCCTTCCATATCTACGACCAGACGGTAAGTCACAAGTAACTGTTGAATATGATGAAGAGGGTAAGCCTGTTCGTCTTGATGCAGTGGTTCTGTCTACTCAACATGATAGTATCGTTACACAAGAACAGTTACACAAAGACATTAAGAGATATATCTTTGATGAAGTAATTCTATCTAATTTGGTAGATGATCATACTAAATTTTTTATTAATCCTACTGGACGTTTTGTAATTGGAGGTCCTAACGGAGATAGTGGAGTAACAGGCCGAAAAATCATTGTAGATACTTACGGTGGTTATGCCCGACATGGTGGAGGAGCTTTCTCTGGTAAAGATTGTACAAAAGTTGATCGTTCTGCAGCATATGCTGCTCGCTATGTTGCAAAGAATATTGTTGCTGCTGGATTGGCAGATAAATGCGAGATTCAGCTCTCATATGCAATTGGAGTTGCAAGACCAACATCTATTATGGTTGATACTTTTGGAACTGGCAAACTAAAAGATAACGCACTCGTAGATATTATTCGCGATAACTTTGATCTTCGCCCAGCTGGAATTATTAAAATGTTAGATCTTCGTAGACCTATCTATAATCAAACAGCTGCTTATGGACACTTTGGTCGCAACGACTTAGACCTTCCATGGGAGAAACTTGATAAAGTAGAATTATTAAAAGGGTTCCTTTCCTAGAATTTAAGATATAGTTCGGGGCTTACTTATGTAGTACTTTCAAAAGTATTACATAAGTAAGCCCCATTATATTTTTTTACTACTCTAGGTTTAGTTTTCTTTTTAGTATATAATTTGTAACCACAAAGAAAATAATGGTAAGAACAAGAGTTAAAATAATACTACTCGGCATTACCCAGTCAATAATTATATTTGGATTATTTACATCTGCCCCCATAATTCCAATTGGAATAATAATGAGCATTGATAGAAATTGTGTTGCTATATTGAGCACAAAAGCTGTTACAATTCCCCCTAATATTCTATGCTTACTAATAATTTGCCCTATTGCTATAGATACATATATAAACAATACATTGTGAAACAATGAGATTATCCCAGTTACTGCAAACTGGATTAGTAATATGCCTTCTTTAACTCCCACCTCTTTTCTGAATAGGTATACAAATTTCCCCCATCCCTCTTTAAGTAGGTCCATGTGGTCTGGAAAGAAAAAGAATGCCAATAAGGATAGAACAATAATCAATGTACTAATAATCGTCCATGCCACAGCTACAAGCATCTTACTTATAATATGTTGTGACGCTGATACAGGCAAAGTATGCATCAAATATCCTTGACTAGTCACCATGTTTTGATAGAACCGAATTACAATTACCACCATGGTAACCACGGCAACCGCAAATAGAATTATCACATATCCAGTAATAAATGTTACTGGAATTGCTGCAAGCATCCCATTAAATAAATCTATATTAACAATGAGCTTTGTAATTGGAGTCATAATTAATACCGCAATCATAAGTGGTATAAAATATCTTGAAGTTGCTTTAAATTCATATTTTAATAGTTTTCCTAACATCTAAACACCTCCCTGAACAATTTATCTACAGATTTGCCCTGATTTATTCTTACTGCTTCTACAGATGATGCAAATGTCACTCTTCCATTTTGTAAGAATATAAAATCATCTAGTACATTTTCAATATCTGCAATTAAATGGGTGGATATTAGAACAGTTGCATTTTCGCTATAATTATTAATAATGGTATTCAATATATACTCTCTAGAGGCCGGATCTACACCGCCAATTGGTTCATCAAGGCAATATAATTCTGCTTTTCTACTCATAACAAGAATTAATTGAACCTTTTCTTTCGTTCCCTTAGAAAGCGTCTTTAAACGTTGCTCTGGGTTAATCTGCAATCTACTCAACATCTCAAATGCTTTATTTTCCTCAAAATCCTTATAGAAGTCCGAAAATAATCCAACAAGATCCTTTACCTTCATCCATTGGTTAAGATAATTTTTATCTGGAAGATAGGAAACAACCTTCTTGCTCTCAATCCCTGGTTCCATATCGTTAATTAATATCTTTCCACTACTAGGAACCAATAGCCCATTCATTAACTTTATTAATGTGGTTTTTCCACTTCCATTTGGCCCCAATAACCCGATAATTTTGCCCCGTTCTAAGGTTAGATTTACATCGGAAAGCGCGGTAAATGATTGATATTTCTTTGTAAGATTCTCACACTTTAATAATACACTCATATCTATTCCTCTCTTTCTTCTTAATTACTCCATCTCTTTTGTCATATCCATAAAAAGAGATATAATCTCCCTCTTCTCAAACCCCAATTGTTCCATCATCTCTATAAAACTTTCTATATGTTGCTTAGCTAATCTGTGTTTTGTCTCTTTAATCAATCCCACATCCTCTGTTATATATCTTCCACTAGTTCTATTGGTATATACCAAACCACCTCGTTCTAACTCTGCTAGCGCCTTTTGCATTGTATTCGGATTCACCTCAGCTTGTGCTGCCAAGTCTCTCACTGAAGGTAGCTTTTCTCCCGGTTCATAGTCTCCTGAAATAATTCTTCTTTGAATATATTCCATTAGCTGTAAATAGATAGAACGGTCTGATTTCAATTCCCATGCCATTCATTTTCCTCCTTCCTTTCTTGTATTATTGTATTAACTACATAATACATTAGTGCATAATTTTTGTCAATAACTTTTATACACAATAAAATAACCAGGAACTTGCCTTTTATGTTCCTGGTTGTCATTTTTATATATTTTCTATTAGATACCCTTTTTTTCTTAGTCCTTCTTCAATATTATCAAGAACCTCTTCTGAGTTCGCTTCAATTGTATGAAAGTGTACTCCCTGAGATAGATTCTTTAATGGAACCGTATCATTATCTTTTATTTGCTTTACAAAGATTGTAACATCTTGCTTTGATGAGATCATCAGATCTGTAGATATTTCACCATAGATTGGATGAGTTACAGTTACATTAAGTATTTTTCCTCCCAGATCTACAATCATAGCTAATTCATCTTCTATCTCTTCTGTAGTATGTTTAATTAAAAAACACCGATTTGCCTTCTGTTGTTCTGGAAAATATAACAGGTATCCTTTTGTAGTAGATATAATATTCTTGTTCATAGCACGTAGGAGAGCAACATCTTGAACGATGACTTGACGACTTACGCTAAGTTTCTTTGCTAGTTGACTACCTGAGATAGGCTTCCCGCTCTTTTCTAATATATCTAGTAATAATATTCTTCTTTCTTGCCCTTCCAAAAGAATCCCTCCTATTTCTAGTCTTCCTCTATCACATGAATCTCTAGGTAATCAAATTCAATACCATCTATAAAATTGTCCTTAGAGAATCTAGTTTTATCATTCTTTTTAAAATCTTCTATATTCCAGTCTAGCCATAACGGCTTGGAAAGATCAAAATCATAGCAGATCTGATCAATAGCATCAAATACTTTTTTTGTTCTATTCATCTCTGTATTATCATTCTCTACTACCATGTCTTGACATAATCTGTTTTCTTTCCATATCTTAGCCCATAAGCGAAACATTTCATCCCTCCTTTTTATCAAGTCCTTCTAAAAAGTTTTTAAAATATATCTTTTCAAGTTCTTCCACCTGAAGAGGTTTACTAAATATATAGCCTTGAATATAATCACATCCACTATTTCTTAGATAGTTATATTGACATTCTTCTTCAATTCCTTCTGCTGTTATAACTAATCCCAAAGTATGTGCTAAGCCTATTAAACTATCTAGAACGTCAGCTTTTCCGGATTCAAAGAAATCATCACATAAGCTTTTGTCTAATTTAATTTTATCTACGGGAATAAAAGTTAAGTATCTCAAGGAAGAATACTCCGTTCCAAAATCATCTAGAGCCAAACTGATTCCATTGGCTTTTAATTGATTTAAAAACTCTATCGTGTCTTCTCCTTTTACTAGCAGGATGCTTTCTGTGATTTCAATTTCAATATATTTTGCTTCCACATTATATTCTTCCAATTTATCTTTCAGAAACACAACATAATCAAAATCTCTGATTTGCCCACTAGAAAAGTTGATTGAAATAGGTTTTAGCGGTAATCCCTTTTCTTTCCATTTGGCTATCTGCTTAATGGCTTCCTCTGTTACCCATCTTCCTATATCTTTAATTAACCCTACTTCTTCAGCAATAGGAATAAATTCACCTGGGGATAATCGATGATGTTTCAGCCTCAATAGTGCTTCATAACTAACAGCTTCACCAGAAAAGGCATCTACTTGTGGCTGATAATATAATACAAACCCATCTTCGTCTAAGGACTCCCTCAGAATTTCAACAATCTTTGCTCTCCTCTTAACATCATCTTGCATATTCTCACTATAGAAAAGGCACTTATCCTTGCCTGTCCTCTTAGCATGATACATTGCAGTATCAACATACATGAGAAGTTGACTAGTATCTCTACTGTCTCCAGGAAATTGTACAACTCCACAACTAAATTTTATATAATGTTTCTGATAATCTAGTTCAAAGGGTTCTTGAAACTCATAAAGTATTCTATTTATTTTTTCTTGAATCTCTTCTTTACTATTTACCTCTAAAAATAATATTAAGAACTCATCGCCGCCAAATCTAGAGACATATGTATCTGAATCAACAGCACTAGCAATTCTTTCTCCTATCATTTTTAGCAGCTGGTCACCGTAAACATGACCCAATGTATCATTTATGGTTTTAAAATTATCTATATCAAGAAGGCTTATTGCACCAGAACTCCTTCTTTGCATTTCTTGTTTTAACTTTTTCATAAAAGTCCGCCTTTTTGGCAGACCAGTAATATTATCATAACTAGCCAAATAAGATATATGTTCTTCTTGTTCTTTCAACTTGGTAGTTTCTAAAAAGATACCGTGAACAAACGCTAATTCTCCTTTTTGATTATATACACCTCTACCACGAATAAGGATCCATCTCTTCTTATTATTGTGATCATGTATCTCGATTTGTGTATAAAGTTCTCCCTTTTTACCAGCCTTAAAATCTTTATATAACACAAGTAATTCTTGCTTTTGATCCTGGGAAAGTAAAAGATCCATTACCTTGTATACACTTTCCTTCTCTTCAAACTCTTGACTTAATATATTCCTAAAATTCTCTGATATAGAGAGACAAGCATCTAAAACATTATATTCCCATACAGCGCTATCTGTACAATTAATAGCAATCTCATATTTTTGGTTTAGCATCTCATTTTCATCAGATTTTTCCCTGATTTTTTCATATTGATATCGAAGCTCTTCTTCTGTTGCAGCTACTTCTTCAAAGAGACTACTAAGCTCATCTTGATTCTCTTGCAAGGTCTTTTCCATTCGTCTACGTTTTATATTATCAAAACCTAAAATTATAATTATTATAATAATTATAATCATTACAGCTAAGGCATTGATTGTAAGCGTAGGATACACTTCATAAAAACGTAGTTCTTTATTTATGAATATTGATTCTTTAGGGATTAGACTTTTTGAAATATTAAACTTTTTAATTAGTTTATAGTCAAATACATATTGATTTGGACTTCGAGTGATTATCTCAAACTGCTCAATTGGTGTACCAGCAATAATTTTATATAGAATTTCTGCTGCAAGAGCACCAGATTCTTTATATGCTACAACTTTTCCTCCAAATAATCCTTGACCAATGCCACCACTATACCCTGTCCGATATACAGGCACATTTGTATGATCAGCAATAATCTCTACAGCTTCTTTTATGGTCATAACATTACCATACTTATCTTCAAACATAGAAAAGTAAAAAAGGATACTATCCTCTTCTATATCAAGTAGTATCTCTTTCATCTCATCAATAGAATGTTCAGACGAATTAATATCTTCAAATAATATTTCCGGAAAGAACTGAGATTGATAATAAAACTGTGCTTTATCACCGCTACCTGTTAATGTATTGTCTACAATGCCAATAATTTTTTTTGTATTACTATTAATCTTTAATGCCAACTCAATGTTTTCTTTAAGCGAAGATTCCTCTATTATACCTGTAATATAATTGTTTTCAGCCGCCTCCAATGCCAACGAAAAGCTATTTACACAGAAAAATACAATTGGCGTATCCGGAAAAAGGTCTTCTTGAAACTCCATAACAAAATCTAGTGCATTATCATCGCCCACTATAATTCCATTATATGGTCCCACCCTATCTAGCTTATGTTGTAAGGATATATAAAATAATTTTTTCCATTCCTCATCCATGAATCTCTTTGTATCCATATATTCAATATCAATATCTATATTATTAGGGGTAAATACAGAGTAGATTCCTTCCAATTGTTCTGGAACGGTTGGAAAGCTTTGACTGTATGAGCTTATAAAAAGCACTCTCTTATTATCAGAGGCATAAATTATATCTCGATTTTTTATACCAATGATAATACTTAAGAATAAACCCAGTATGAATATTCCAATATACCTAAACTTAGAAAATCTTCTCTCCATCATTTGTTCACCCATGCTCATTATCGTATTTAACTCATTATATTGTATTATATCATGTTTGAGGCTGTTGGCACAATCCATATTCACACATTCAAAAAAACTTCTTAAGATACTATCTTAAGAAGTTTTTCATGATCTAACTATAGTCTTTTTAATAATTCTTCTCTTTGTTGTTCATATCCAGGCTTTCCAAGAAGAGCAAAC
>CAZAKD010000076.1:0-7735 GCA_964485435.1 uncultured Lachnospiraceae bacterium | reverse complement strand
TCTATTTGTAAAACTCGTGGCCACCGTATTGGAATAGCCAGGTTAGGTTTCGGTCGAACCAGCTCATGTTGCTTGGGTCTGCTTTACTTCTTGCGGAGAAATATAGGGCACCCTTGGAGTAGTCTGTTCCGGAAAGCGCTTCATCTACTGCTTGTTTGGTCTTTTTGGTGACTTTGACTGACCAATATCTTCCGTCTCTTGTGGGAGAGAATTGAACAGAGCGACCATTTTTCTGAAATACAACACCCTTTACTGTGTCAGGGAATTGTTTGCTTTTTACTCGATTCATTATAACATTGGCAACTAGGACTCTACCTTTTAGATCTTCTCCGGTTGCTTCTGCTTCTACAATACGTTGCAGAATTTCCTTCTCTGAATCTGATATCTTAATTGCTTTCTTGGCCTTAGCTGCTTTTTCTTTTGCTGCCTTCTTCTTAGCTGCTTCTTCCTTTTCAGCTTTTTCTTTTGCCGCTTTCTTTTTCTCTGCCTCTTTTTTCGCATTTTCTTCTTGGGCTTTTTGTTCGGCTTTTTCCTGGGCGAGCTTACGAGCTTGTTCTTCTTCTGCTGCCTGTTGTTTCTCATATACTAGATCCATAGCATTGGCTGCCACACCATTCATGGCTCCCATGCTATAGATATCCGAATGCATATCTATTGATGTAATTATGTCTAGTTCTTGGTTGGCTCGTATGTTTGCTTTCTTTGCTGTTTCTTCTTGTATTCTTACAAAAGTAGTAACATCTCCTACTTTTGCATAGGCTTCAATCACATGTGTGCTCTTGTCCTGAGAACGGTTGGAACTAAATAGTAACACTGCAGCTACTAACACATATCCTACAATTAGCATGCTTGCTTTACCACAGGATTCCATGGCTTTTGTAGTATATTTTTTAATCCCTTGAAGAAACGAGTGTATGTTTAGCATGTATACTTCCTCTTTTCTTGTTTTGATTTATGCCTTGATTTTTGGCATAGTTGCATTATATCATCTAACTTTTGACTGTCAATAAGAGTCGTTAATTTTTGGAAGATACTCCATATTCTCTATACCATTATTATCCATTACCCTTTTTTTTATACAATATTTAATTATTTTTCACCCTTTCTTTGTAGATATCTTCTATAACATTGTATCCTAAATGTTACAATTGTATTAAATATGTTGTTTAACTTTTAATTATTTTATTCGTGTTGTAATATTTAATTAACATATATCGTCACAATATTCCATTATTCTAGGATATATTGTTTTCCATATCAATTAATATCCTCTTTCTTCTATATAATATGGTATAATAGAAGGAAGAAAAGGGGGGTTCTTATTATGTCTCTACCCGTTGGTGTGTACCGTGCACAGAGAAAAGATTCTACTATATATTATCGATCTTCTATTACATATAAGAATAAACATATAAGCCTAGGTAGTTACCCTTGCCAAGACCTTGCTCATGAAGCTTATAAGATAGCCTCTCAAGTTCTTTATAATAATATATATACCATTGAGAAGTATCATGAAGGTCACAACTCACTTTCTTTTCATAAATGGGTTGTACTAATTAATTATAGAGATAATGGTGTGTATATTAAGAACCCTATCTATATGAAGAATCGATATTTTATCTACTATATGAATAGAGAGAAAATATTAAAATTTGATGTAGATGATTTATTCTATTATTCTACTCATAAAATTATGTGTAGAGGTGGACATCTCTTTGTATCTGATTATGGCATGCAAGTGAATATATTATCCAGATATGGAATAAAGAATTATGCTGTAGCTGGTCGAGATTATAGATTCGTCAATGGAGACGATACAGATTATCGTTATGGTAATATTGAGATTATTAATAAATATCACGGTGTATCTAGAATTGAGAAAAAGGGTCATGTAATGTACACAACTAAGATTCATGTAAATGGAGATACAATTGTAGGAAGATATCCTACTGAGATAGAAGCTGCTATCGCCTATAATAAAGCTGCCAATCTTCTATTAGAGCAAGGAGTGCGTAAGAACTTCATAGAAAATTATATTTATGAAGTAAATGAAATCGAATATGCAAGAATATATCATAGAATTAGGATCAGTAAAAACATCAGATCATTTAATGGATTTTGAACATTCTTTTGGAAGATTTATAAAAATGTGTAAAAAGGGGGTATCTTTTTTCCAAATCTATGTTATAATGAATACATATTTTTCTTCTTCCATTTTCATAGTAACAAGATATAGAGCCACTTAACTAAGTTTATCAACCATAATTCATATGAATTGTGATGAACTAAGTTAAGTGGTTCTTTTTCTTTTATGACTTCTTCTAAGTGGATCAAGAAGTCGTCCTCCCTGATACAATAATACAATCGATAGTAACAGTTGTATTACAACACTAATCAAAAACCAATGTTCTATTATATAGGGATTAATGTTCCCAAACTCCTCAAGGTATTGTGTGAATTGGGTAGGTGATCCGATCTGATCTGTTATCATGGATACAAGAGTAACGATTGGGTTCACCAATAAAATAAGCAAGAGATTCCCTACATCTGGCCTTACATATGCTTCTGTCAGTGAATAAGCATAAGGTGTCCTAATAGATATTAGAAGATATACTCCCCAAACAATTCCCACTGTTCCGAAGACAAGGGCAACTACTGAACCATATGTGAATACTGTTGCTGATATGTTTTTGTGTATTAACACAGAGAAAAAGATTCCTAAACTTCCAATAAAGATGGCAGTAACAATAGCTAGACCCATATATTGAAGTAGGTCTATGAATCCTATCCCACCTATTGCAAATATGATAGACATAATAGGAAGGCTTGATACTACTAGAAGTATTACAGAACTAATGGAGGCCGCTAATTTCCCTAGTATGATCTCCCTTGGTTTCAGCTTAGTTGTTAAAAGTATCTCTAAAGTCTGCCTTTCCCTCTCTCCCGCTATTGCCCCTGCATTTAATCCAGGTACAATAAAGAGTATGAGGCTCATCTCTATTACGGCAATCACATAATATACATTAAGAATATTGGCATAGTCTATACTGTTATAGCTATTTCCTTGTTCAAATGTAAGATAGAATACAAATAGTCCAATGAATCCAAGGACCAAGTTGTAGAAGAACAGAATCCACGCCATCTTCATCGTACGAACATTAATCTTTAATTCTTTTCGATAGATTGGGTTTATCTTCATCTATAGCTCCTCCTCAGAGTGGTTGGTTATCTGCATAAATAAGGATTCTAGATTACCTGCCTCTCTTGTAAAAGAGGAGACTGGAATTCCTTTCTGTATTAGATCTGCCAGTAACAAGGCTTCTTCTTCTTCATTTCCTCGAAATGTTATGAATACGCTATTTCCCTTAATTACGATTTCCTCTGTATATGGATTGTTCCTGATAATCTCCACACCATCTTGAGGATTCTCTATGAATCGAATCACCAGTGGATTAGCAGCTTCTAACCTCTGTAGAATATGTTCTATCGGTCCTTCCATTACTAACTTTCCTTTATCAATGATTCCAACATTGGTACACATCTGTGCAAGCTCAGGTAGAATATGAGAACTAATTAGAATAGTCATACCCCTGGTGATTAGATCCTTTAAAATATTCTTCATCTCATACCTGGCGCGAGGATCTAGACCCGATGCTGGTTCATCTAAAACAAGTAAACTTGGATCATGAATCAAACTTCTCGCTACACACAATCTTTGCTTCATTCCACGAGATAGATGATCCACATATTCCTCTGCCTTATCTGACAAATTCACTAATTCTAGTAATTCTCTAATAATAGTTCTTGCCTTTTTTCCCTCTATTCCATAGATAGAAGCAAAGAACTCCATATATTCTCTTGTTTTTAGATTATCATATACACCAAAGAAATCTGGTACATACCCGATTCTATCTTTTAAAGCTTCATTTTCCTTTACCCCATCAATTCCATCCACTCGAATGATACCTGAGTCAGGTAATAGAAGCCCTGCTATCATCTTTATAGCCGTCGTCTTGCCTGCTCCGTTAGGACCTACGAAACCATAGAGTTGACCTTTATCAATAGATAGATTCAATCCATCAAGAGCCGTTGTTTGATCATAACTCTTCCTTACATTTTCCATAAGAAGCATCTAGTATCCTCCTTTCGTAGCAGTAAGATTAGGTAACATTGCTATACCTTTCTCTATATCAAGTCTATCTACCTTATATCGTATTAATATAGAATTATTCTCATCTATATAATCGTCCAGTCCTGTCTTTACTCCCTCTACACCACTTTGATAAGTTAGATCATATTCCTTGGTTCTATTATTATAAAAGTATACCTCTCCATAGAACCCAATTGGGGACGGGGTAAATTCATTATTGCCTCTTTTGGAATAAGCTATGCTCCTTATCTCTTCCTCTAGATAGAACTGATATCTAATATCTACTGTCTCATGAGCCATATAGCGATATCCTGCTAGCTCGTAATTATCTGTTGTATCCAAGTAAGGCAGAATATTTGGTATAATCACTTCCCCTTCCTCCGTGTTTAAATCTGCTTGAATAGGAAGGACAACAGCAGTGATTCCAGATACTTCTATATCTGTAGCAGAGAGTAATCCATTGTTACTCAAGGAATCACTATCTGGGAAACCAATGATATAATTTTTCTCATTATAATTTAAAATAGTTTCTTCAATATATCCTTGAATTGCATAATATCTGCGGAGTGTCTGTGGATCTTTAAGTTGTGTTCCTTTGGGTTGATTGAACAATACCTCACCAAATCTATTGGTGTCATATAGAATATCTATGTTAGCAAGATTAATCTGAGGCAATTCATCTAAAGTTATGGTTTCTTGATATTGTACATCTCCAATTGGTATCAATACCTGATTGCAGAAAAGCACCCCATCTTCCAGGTCATAACCTAGTTCATTGGTGAACTTACCTGTTATCTTATCTATTCGGTCTGTAATATTATATTGGTAACCACCCTTAGAGATGGCATGCTTGGTAAAGGTATAATAAGTAGGTTCAAATGTAGCTGCTGCTTTTACTGTTATATCAGAAGTATCTTCCCCTAGGGTTACACCGGTAGAATAACTTGAATAATCATACTCCGTAATATCACCTGTGCTAGCATAGCTATATTGATTCCCGATGATACCTATAGACTCCACATCTAGATTATTTATTTTATATCCATCATTCTCAGGAGATATCAGTCTAAAATAAGTTTCTTCTATATAATTACCATCTTCGCCCATTGTCCGATAAGCAATATAACTTCCAGTTGTCTGAGTCTTTCTTGTGTCATTTCCAAGAATAAATATTACTATAGTAAATATAATTGCTAGCGCAGGAACCATACACCATGTTAAGGATCTTGCATCCTTCTTTTTTAAGATTAGATACAAAATTGGTCCAACAATGAATACATAAGCTAATAGGATTAGTACATAGCGCCAAGTGGAAGGAATATCGTCTATATCCGATATCTTAAGAGTATCTAGTACACGATAATTATGATAAGGTGTACTATAGATGCCAAAATCAACCCTTTTACTTTCAGGGAGACTTCGGGTGATTCTATTTAATAGTTCATTTCCTTCAGTTTGATAAACAGAGCTTTTTAATAGTTTCTCTTGCATCTTTATCCTAGGCGATAATGAATGTTGTTTATTGTTTGTTGTAACTCTAAGGTCAATATTAGACATTAGAATCTTGCCAAGGGATAGATTATATTCTGTAAATACAGGATTGGTTTCTCTTGGCATTCCTTGGATCTTCTGATAAAATGGAATACTATCTGTTGGAACACTTCCTATTATAAGGATGCCCCCTTCTCTTACCCATTTCTCTATTGTATTCCAATTACTGTCACCTATATTTGCAAGATCATAATCATCGATAAGAATAATATCCAGAGGGTTAAGTGCTCTATAATCATGTGGCAAGTTATCCTTTTTAAGATAAAATGATTTCACTTGTTCACTTTCAAGATATTCAAGTCCTGTAGAATGTCTCGAAAATATTCCAACAAATGTATGTGTCTGATCTCCTAACAAGTTTATATCTACAGTTTTTTCTACAACAGTCTTATCCTGATTGTCAACAAGTTGATAGTGAAGTTGATTTCGGCTTCCGTTGAGGGGTATGGTAAGTTCTAGTTTGGTTACTTCTCCAATACCTAGTGTTACTTCATGTTGATACAATGTACTTTTATTATTCAGATTAGGAATAATTACTTGAAACCAGCCTGTATATGGTGCACCATAATTATTAATAGTGGCGTAGATAGGCATGTAGTCACCATATTTTCCATAGCCATCATAACCATAATCCACTTGCAGATCTAGCACTAGGGAGTGATTATCAGAATAATCTTGACTTTCTATATTAGATGCTTTGGCGGTTGCTCCACATCCTGCTAGTAGTACTAATATGAGTAAGGATATCATTATGAACTTTCTTCCAAAACTATTTGATATCATATTAATCTCCTTTCTCACATGACTCCTTTGGAACTTGGTGTGGTAAGCTAACTTTGAATACAGTTCCGCTAATATCACTTTTCACAGAGATATTACCTCCATGCATCTTAATAATATTATTGGCGATGGCTAGACCTAGTCCAGTGCCACCGGTTTCCCTAGACCTTGATGATTCCACCCGATAAAAACGTTCAAATATATTCTCTAGGTCTGCTTCTGGTATAAGTTCTCCATAGTTAATCATCTCAATAATGATATAATCTATTTGCTTTGTTAGGATTATCTTAATGCTTTTCCCATCCTTACCATATTTGACTGCATTTCCAATTAAGTTAGCAAATGCTCGCATTAATAGATCTCCGTCTCCGTGAATCAGTGCATGTTCATGACTTGTAGCAAATGAGTATTCTAGTCCTGCGTCTTGAAAACTAGGGAAGAATTCGTCAATTAATTGTTCTAGGAACTTTACCATGTCAATTTCACCTTTATACATGGTGACTTCTCCTGAATTAAACTTGGTATACGCAAATAGATCATCAATTAGTTTCTGAAGTCGAATAGATTTATTATAGGCGATGGATATATATCTTCTAATGGTTTCCTGATCTAAGTCATGCTTATTGGATACTAAGTCTAGATAGCCGATAATGGATGTTAGTGGAGTTCTTAGATCGTGAGCGACGGAGGTTATTAGGTCATTTTTCATATATTCGCCTCGACGTTCATTTTCAATAATTCTCTTTACATCGTCTGCCATCTTGTTGATTTTACTTGCAATTAGTGAAAATTCATCATCTTGCCGTATGCTTATTCTTGTATCAAAGTCTCCAGAAGATATATGGTTTACACCACAAGCAATCTCTTCTAGATAATTAATCACTCCCTTTGTGAGGAAGAGAAAATATACGATAAACAGAATGGCTATCAAGAGTATAGTAAATAGTATTAGAAATATGAGTTGAGGAATACCAATTGATGAGCTGTCTTTTATTAATTCACTGGGAATCTGTCTAGTGGAACCATAGATCTGATTGTAAGGTGTTTCTTGTATGCTATTGAGTATTCCGTAATTAATCTCCTCCTGGGGGATTAGCTGGCCTTCTGATAGGCCTTTGACTAAGTGGTATATACCATACAAGATGGCATATATTCCTGCAACTGTACCTATAGAGTAGATTAAGCTTAAGAGGCTATACTTAATAAGTTCAAAACGGAAACTATGTATTAGTTTATTTTTCAATCTTATATCCA
>CAZAKD010000075.1:0-7765 GCA_964485435.1 uncultured Lachnospiraceae bacterium | reverse complement strand
TATAAAACTAATAGGTAATTACTGAGAATGTATAATAATATATAGTGTTTGAATGGTGTACTGATGGCTCATAGAAACATTGGTACATCATTTTTGTTTGTTATGTTATGACAATAATGAACTCCATTTCCTAATATGAGGGCTGATTATACATTAGTTGTTAAAATTTACTATACAGTTTAAACAAATTAAACAAATGGCATAATAATCACTTGTCATAGGTAAAAATTATGTTATAATGGGTGGGATTCGAAAAAACGTAATATATGCGAAAGAGTTAGTTGAGGACCATGATGGAGGAAAATACATGGCAATTGATATAGTTTGGGTGTTTTTCTTTGTGCTTTTTCTATTTGCAATTATCAATCTGGCAAAGAGAATTAAGGCAGAAAAACAAACCAAAGAAACAGAAACAAAATTAAAAGAGAGCTATATGAAGCTAGAATATGCATTCGAAGAAGTGACTTCAACCCAGAATGAATTAACCACTAGATACGAGGAATTAAAAAGAAGTGAAGCTAAGAATAGAAAGATTGCTTATTCAGATTATCTCACAGAACTACCAAATCGAATGGCATTTACTCATAGATTAGATCAAACCCTTCTAAACCTTGGAGAAGAAGAAACAGTATACATTATGTATATTGACTTGGATAATTTTAAGAATATCAATGATAGCCTTGGTCATTCTTATGGAGATGAGTTAATCATTGATGTAAGTCACAGATTACAAGAAGTTCTTGATGAACACGATTACTTAGCTCGATTTGGTGGAGATGAATTCATTATATTAACTGAGGATATATATGATGAAGATGAATATTATGATAAGATTAAGAGAATCCAAAATGTATTCACCTATCCGTTCATATTAGCATTAAAAGAATTCTTTATTACAGTAAGTATAGGGATTCTCTGTGTACCTAAAGATGCAAAGACTACGCAGAACTGCATTAAAAATGTTGATGCTGCCATGTATGAAGCAAAAGAGATGGGCAAAAACACATTTTGTTACTACAATGAATCTTTGAATGATAAGCTGTTACAAAAGATTGAGCTACAGTCAGAATTAAGAAAAGCAATTGATAATAAAGAATTTGAATTATATTATCAACCGCTGATTGCATTGGATGACAATAGCATATCAGGATTTGAGGCCTTAATTCGCTGGAATCATTCAGAGAAAGGCTTAATACCACCGAATGACTTTATAGCTACAGCTGAAGAGACTGGGCTAATTATTCCAATTGGAGAGTGGGTATTGCGTGAAGCGTGTAAACAATTAAAGACATGGAGTGATAGGGGTTATATTAATAAAACTATGGCAGTTAACCTATCCGCACGACAATTTAGCGATCCAGATCTAGCCCAAATGGTATATAGCGTAATAGAAGATACAGGTGTAGATCCTCAATACATAGAATTAGAGATTACAGAATCCATAGCTTTGACTAATGTTGACTATACTGTGGAGATAATTGATATACTAAGTGAGATCGGTATCCAATTCTCATTGGATGATTTTGGAACAGGTTACTCTTCTATGAGTTATCTTAAGCAACTTCCAGTTAAGAATCTTAAAATCGATAAAAGTTTCCTGGATACTGCGGTAGATAATGAAAATGATCAACAGATTATATCTACGATCATTAAACTAGCCCAGATTCTTCAACTGGATGTAATCGCTGAAGGGGTAGAATATGAAGATCAAGCCAGTTTCCTTAAGGAATCTCTATGCAATAAAGCCCAAGGATATCTATATAGCAGACCTGTTCCTAGTGATGAGGCATTTAATTTATTAGAAACTTAATCTTATTTGACAGAGGTAGCCATACTGAATGGTTACCTTTTTTGCATTGAGAAATATGTTGATATTTGTAATATCTTCTGCTATAATTATATAGTAATGATTCTATGATATCTTTGATGAATGAAACCATAGTTCTCATATATCAATCTAAGAGAATAATAATTATCTTTAGCCATTCGGCAAGAACATCCCATATAATAATTAACACCCCTATATTCACAATATATAAACCTTTAATCATCAAGATAACTTTCGAATTCATTAAAATAGAAAGAAAGGAATGCATGATAAATGCTGGTAAAGAATGACCTATAATCAATTTATTGAGAAAGTAAAAGATGAAGTGTCTTGCAGAGTAGAATCAGGTTATACTGTAAGCCTTATTCATGTCGTTAAGAATAATTCAAAGGAGTTAGATGGGATAACTATATCTGCCATGGAAGGTAATGTTGCACCTAATATCTACCTTAACGATTATTATGAACAATATCAAGAAGGAGAATCTTTAGAACATATTATAGAAGACATATTATGTTTATATGAGGACAAGAAAGATTGCGATGGGCTTCATATTGATTTTGAATATGATCAATTAAAGTACAAAATTATCTATCGCCTCGTTAATTATGAAAGGAATAAGCCACTTTTAGAGACAATTCCTCATGTCCCTTTTCTTGATTTGGCATTAATATTTCATTGTCTTGTACGTAATGATGATACAGGAATTGGTACAGTTCGAATCACGAATGAACACATGGAAGCATGGGAAACCAACACAGAAGAGCTTATGAGGCATGCAATAGAGAATACTCCAAGGATATTTCCGGCAAGAATTCGTAATATGCAAGAAGTTATAATTGATATGTTAGAGTTGGAGAGGAGAGATCTCCCAGAGAATCACATTGATCATGAGGATGTACCTATGTATGTGCTTACCAATTCCAATGGAATAAATGGTGCTACCACAGTGGTGTATAAAGACCTACTCAAAGAATTTAGTGAATCCAATCATATGGACCTCTTTATTCTCCCAAGTAGTATTCATGAGGTAATACTAATTCCTTATTCAGAAGATGTGAATAGGAAAGTTTTACGACAAATGGTGCTTGATGTGAATATACATCAGGTGCCAGATGAAGATATATTATCTAATCAAGTCTACCTCTATCGTCGGGAAACGAACAAAATTGAAGTATAAAAGCCTATTGTACATTAGAAGGATTTAAGTTATAATATTTTGGTGTAGGGTTTATAAGGCTCTACACCATTATATATATAGAGGTATCCTGTATCTATAGCTCAGTGGATAGAGCAGAAGCTTCCGAAGCTTTGTGGCGAGGGTTCGAGTCCCCCTAGATACATTCTGCAATAGAAGGAGAATAACATGAGATTAAAGTACAAAAAGATAATACTACTGGTATCTATGAGTTGTATGGGAATTGGATTTATAACATTATCTATTGGCAATACCTCAAGTAAGGGTGGAGCTTTAGCCGACAAAACAATTGAAGAAGAAGTAAAAGGCCCTGACGTTACTATTCAAAATGAACTAAAGATTGTAGATGGATTAGTAGATGATGGAACACTGCAAGAAAATGCATATCCTCAGATCAATGAATTGGTGAAAAAGTATCTAGATGCACGGTTAGCTTGTGATATGGATATAATTACGAAAGTAGTGAGCAATACACACCATATTACGGAAGAAGCCTTGCAAAAAGAATCAGAATATATTGAAAGCTATGATAACTTAATATGCTATACAATAAAAGCACCAGATCAAGAGTCCTATGTTGTATATGTATATGAAGAGATTAAGATACTAGGAATAGATACATTAGCTCCAGGTATGACAAGGTTATACGTAAGAATGAATGAAACAGGTGAGCCTATCGTATATTTTGGCCAAGTTGAAGATTCTATGCTTGATTTCATTAACGATACAAGTAATACCATAGAGGTCATTGAATTAATCGATAGGGTTAATAAAAGGCTTGAAGAGGCAATGACAAAGGATAGTAACTTGTATAACTTTATAGTTGGTCTTGAAAATGTTGCAAATACTGGTGATAAAGCGAAAACGTCCAAGGATTCCCAACAAGAAATATCAGATACTGTCCAATAAATGTACATAATAAGATAATAATAAGAATATAGAACATCTGTAGCAAGGTCAAGATTACTTGACCTTGTTTGCAACAGAATAGAAAGTAGGAATCATTGTGGCTAAGAGAAAAAAGAAACCAATTGAACAGAGTAGCAATATAGAGGGAATACGTCTCAATAAATATCTAAGTGATGCAGGAGTCTGTTCTAGAAGAGAAGCAGATAGACAAATAGAAGCAGGTGCCATACGCATCGATGAGAGAATTGCCGTTATGGGTGAAAGAGTGTATCCAGATCAGAAGGTATACTATCAAGGAAAACTTGTATCCAGAGAAGAAGAATTTATCCTAATTGCTCTGAATAAACCAAGGGGAATCGTCTGTACAACAGCAAAGGACGATCCAGATAATATAATAGATTTTCTAAAGTTTCCAAAAAGGGTTTATCCAATTGGAAGATTGGATAAGGAGTCAGAAGGATTAATATTACTAACCAATGATGGAAGTATTGTAAATCGTATTCTAAAGGGAAGTAATTATCATGAAAAAGAATATGTGGTAACCGTTAATAAGCCTTTAACAGAAGAATTTATCAAGAAGATGAGTGAAGGGGTGCCAATTCTAGATACCATTACAAGACCATGCACTGTCACTCCTATAGGTAAAAACAGTTTTCGCATCATCCTAACCCAAGGTCTCAATAGACAGATTAGACGAATGTGCGAATATATGGACTACCGAGTAACTTCTCTTAAGAGAATTAGAATTATGAATATTCAACTTGGTAAACTTAATCTTGGAGGATATAGAAAGGTTACAGACCGAGAATTAGAAGAGTTAATGCGACATATATAATAGAATAAAACAGGAGGTTATAGAGGATGGATCAACAGATAAGAATGCAAGAACTTATCCAGATAATCGAATATCATAATGAGAGATATTATAATATGGATAATCCTGAGATATCTGATTACGAATATGACCAACTCATGCTTGAGTTAAAGGCAATAGAAAAAGAACACCCAGAATGGGTAACGAATGACTCTCCAACTCAGAAAGTAGGAGGTAGTGCAAAGAGACAAAGTGGAGTCTTAGTAAAGCACAGAGTGCCTATGTTAAGTCTACAAGATGTATTCTCAAAAGAAGAGGTATATGAATATGTGAATACTATGATAAGAGATCTTGATCATCCTGAGTTTGTAGTAGAGGCAAAGATTGATGGATTATCTATGGCTATTCGATATGAAGAGGGCACACTTACCACTGCAATTACTAGAGGAGATGGAATCGTCCAAGGTGAAGATGTTACAGCCAATGCTTTAGTGATATCAGATGTAAAGAAAAAATTAAAACATCCCGTGGAATATCTAGAGCTCCGCGGTGAAGTATATATGACCAACAAATCATTCGATGAAGTGAATGCAAAACAAGAACTATTAGGTAAGAAACTATTTGCAAACCCAAGAAACTGTGCAGCCGGAACATTAAGGCAACTAGATAGTAAGATTACCAAAGAGAGAAAATTATCCTTATTTGTATTTAACATACAAGATATTCGTGGAAAAGAGTTTAGCTCTCATACGGAAGGTTATGACTATCTTAAAAGTAATGGTATAAAAGTAATTGATAACTATAGAGTATGCACTACTCCAGATGAAGTCTGGGCAGCAATTGAAGAGATTGGTGAGAAACGTGGTAATCTTGCCTACGATATTGATGGTGCTGTGATTAAGATTAATAGTTTGGAACAGAGAGAGCGTCTTGGAACTACTTCTAAAGTGCCTAGATGGGCTGTGGCATATAAATATCCTCCTGAAGAAAAAGAAACAGTTCTTAGAGAGATCGAGCTTAGCGTAGGAAGAACAGGAAGAATTACACCAACAGCTATCTTTGATCCCATTCGACTATGTGGAACTACAGTAAGTAGAGCAACTCTCCATAATCAAGACTTTATTAATGATCTTGACATACGCATTGGAGATACTATAACGGTGTACAAATCAGGCGAAATTATTCCTAAAGTAAAACAAGTGATCCGGGAAAAACGCCCTCAGGAAGCAACAGCTTATGTAATTCCTGATATTTGTCCATCCTGTGGTGCAAAGGCGGAGCGAGATAGAGCTTCTGCAGATATTAAATGTACCAATGTGAATTGTCCAGCACAGTTAGAACGTCATCTTATTAATTTTGTAGGAAGAGATGCTATGGATATCAAAGGATTTGGTGAAGTATATATTCAGGAGCTAGTACGACAAGGATACATGAAAGATATAAGTGATGTCTTTCATTTACGAGAATATAGAGATGAATTAATTGAAAAAGGGATAATCGGTAAAGAGAAGAATACAGATAAATTGTTAGAAGCGATTGAGATGTCAAAGACCAATGAACCTCAGCGACTTCTTACAGGATTAGGCATATCTAATATTGGTAAAACAGCAGCAAGAGCATTGATGAAACATTTCCATTCTATCGATAAGTTAGCGGAAGCATCCATAGAAGAACTTGTTCAGGTACCAGACATAGGTGAAATCAGCGCGATATCTATTCATGATTTCTTCCGTGATGAGATGAACCAGGAGATTATTGAGAAGCTTAAACAAGTAGATGTCAATATGACTTTAGAAGAAGTAGAAAATGATGCAGAACAGATCTTTGCAGGAATGACTTTTGTAGTCACCGGAACTCTTCCAACGCTGGGAAGAACAGAGGCAGCTCAATTAATTGAACTACACGGTGGAAAAGTATCAGGTAGTGTGTCCAAGAAGACAACTTATGTTCTAGCAGGTGAGGCAGCAGGAAGTAAGCTTACCAAAGCCCAATCACTAGGAATAGAAGTAATCACAGAATCTCAATTATTAGATATGATAAAAGGAACGAGGTGAAGATATGCCAATAAAAGTACAAAATAACTTACCAGCGAAGAAAATACTAGAAAATGAAAATATCTTCGTGATGGATGAGTATCGTGCAATTAGTCAGGATATTCGTCCCCTGAACATAGCCATCCTTAACTTAATGCCATTAAAAGAAGATACAGAAGTTCACCTTCTTAGAAGTCTCTCTAATACGCCTTTGCAGGTTGAGATCGACTTCTTAACTACAGGCACTTATGTTGGGAAAAATACTGCAACAAACCATCTTGATAAATTCTATCAAACTTATGAAGATGTGAAAGAGAAAAAATATGATGGATTAATTATCACAGGTGCACCAATTGAACAACTAGAATATGAAGAAGTCACATATTGGGATGAACTAGCGAAGATTATGGAATGGTCTAAAACCAATGTAACCTCAACCTTACATATCTGTTGGGGTGCACAGGCTGGGCTATATTATCATCATGGCATTCAGAAATATTCATTAGAGAAGAAGTTATTTGGAGTGTATAATCATAAAGTGCAAAATCGTAAGATTCCATTTGTTAGGGGATTTGATGATATGTTCTGTGCACCACATTCAAGATATACTGAAGTTCGCAAGGAAGATATTGAGGCTAATCCAGATCTTACCATACTAGCCGAATCAGATGAGGCAGGAGTGTTGATTGTCATGGCAGGAGAAGGGAAACAGTTCTTTGTTACTGGACATCTTGAGTATGATAGAAAGACTTTGGATAAGGAGTATAAGAGGGATCTGGATAAGGGATTAGAGATTGATGTGCCAGAGAATTATTATCCGGAGGATAATAGTGAGAATAAGCCGTTGTTGACTTGGAGGAATCATTCTAATGCGATGTATTCTAATTGGTTGAATTATTATGTTTATCAGGTGACGCCTTATGAGTTGTAAGGGAAGTGGCTGGAAAAGCTGGATTCTATGAGGCTTAGAGCAATTTGAAAGT
>CAZAKD010000074.1:0-7770 GCA_964485435.1 uncultured Lachnospiraceae bacterium | reverse complement strand
TATATATGCTACAATATGTATATAAAAAGCAATCAGTCCAAGATGGCTTGGTCGCAAATTAGTTAATTGAAAAAATAATCACACATCTTTGCGGGAGGGTGATTATTTTTTTGTTTCTCTTTATAGTTTAAAATGACAAAAATCAAACCAACGACACTAACTATTAGCATTAGCTCTTCATATGTAGTCATAAACTATACACCCCCTTTCGGGAGCAACCTAATCACCCTGCACTGATTGCTATTCATATTATATTCCAATGCAAAAGATAATACAAGTAAAATTTGTTATATTGAAATATATAAAAATCACACTTTAGACAATCAACCCTATTCAAGTTAACATAAGCTTTATCACCTAGAAAACTATTACAACACACATTTGTATATAGATGTCTAGCTATTGTATCAATCATATCAAACGGGGACGGTACCTGATGCATCAGGTACCGTCCCCGTTCGTTCCATTCCTTATTCTATTGTAAACTTGTTAATAATATCATCTAAAGCAGTTACCATCTCATTTAAATGAGATATGTTTTCCGATATACCCATCACAGTGGCTGACTGCTCTTGAGCAGAAGCAGATATCTCTTCGATGGATGCTGAATTCTCTTCAGCTATAACAGAAACCTGGTCTAGCATATGTAAAATATCATCTTTTTTATCATTGATCTCATAATTATAGTTAACCGATACATTGATACTTTCTATTAGCGCCTCTAGTTCTGTCGCCATTTTATCAAAGATATTTTCAGTTTGAGCAACAGTTTGGTTTATTTTATCCACACCTTTTTTATTTCTAATTACATAATCCACAGCTGATTTTGATTTTAGTTGCATTTCGTTGATCTTTTGTCCGATACTCTCTGTAGCTATCGCTGTCTCATTGGAGAGTTTACGAACTTCATCAGCTACCACTGCAAATCCTCTACCGTGCTCACCTGCCCGGGCTGCCTCAATATTAGCATTCAATGCTAATAGATTAATCTGATTTGCTACACCAGCAATAATATCTACAATTCCACCAACTTCAACAGAGTGTTGATTAATTTCATTTACTACATCTTCAATTGCATTTGAATTAAGATTATTTTCATGACTTGCTTCTTTTAGTTCATTTACAGAGCTAACACCAACTTCTTTAAGCTCTATTGTTTTTTTAGCAACTATTTCAATCTCTTTACTTGCTTGGGCTGTTTCTTTAATATCCTCACCCAATTGATTCACTTTATCTACACTATCAGAAGTTTCTTTATACTGATTATCACTAGATATGGACATATGGGATATGGCTTTCGATACCTCTGCAGTTACTTCCGATACTGTATCTGCAGATTGTTTCAAATTCATGGAATATTGATTTAGACTATTACTAGATGTCATCATCAAACGTACGATTGACTGGAATCTATCAATTAAGTGATTCACAGAATCCCCCAATAATTTCGTTTCATCCTTCGCCTTAATATTAACTTTACTTACTGTAAGGTTGCCACCTGATACCTCTTGTAAAGTATGGGATATTTCTTTTATAGGTTTCGTGATCTTTCTTGTAAGTACTATGGTAAATAATAATGAGATAGCTAATATAGCGATTAGTCCGATCGCATTATTAGCCAAGATTATATTAGATCCTCTTTGCAATTCCGAATCGTATATAACTGCAGTGGCAATCCAATCCCAGTGAGGAAAATACTGAGTATATACAGTTTTATTGGAATTGTTTTTGCTTCTTTCCTCATCTAAAGCATAATTTAGAGTTCCTCCACCTGCTTTTGCAACCTCTATCATCTCTTGTACAATAAATTTCCCATTAGATGATTGTAATTCAAAGATATTACCTTCTAAAAAAGGATGAGATACTATTTCTCCATTTGAATCTATAATAAAAAGATAACCTGATTCTCCTAGATTTAATGTGTGATATTTGTGTACAGAATTTGCTGTTGCATTGGACACTCCATCTACTTCTTCTGTTGCAGCTGATGTTCCATCAATAGAACTTTCACGCAGTGCATTAACAGAATTTAATAATAAATTTTTCGCCTCTTCTTCTGTAATAAATCCAGTATCTCCTTGGGTGAATTCATAGTTTTTATTTATTTCAAACAGAGTTGATTCAATCGCATTTTCTAAGATAATCTGATTGGATCGATTTAGTTCTCCTTTTGCAATAATGTAATTAATTAAAGATATACTTAATAGAGATATAATAATTATTGTTGATACTAAAAAACATATTTTCTTATTGATGCTACTTAATTTATTTTTTTTCATTTGTGTATTCCCTTCTACATGCTACTATTCATTATCCTATTTCTTGAAAGTGATTTTCAATTACTAGGTTTATTATATTTATTTGATGATTAAAAGTCAATCAGTTAATAAATAAGGCGGTGTAGAATATATAACTATTCAACACCGCCCATTTCATTTTTCTTAACTTTGCATTCTCTTAAGCCCTTCATTAATCTCTTTTGCAGTCCTACTATCTATAACCCATTGAATCGTAGTTGTGAGTACATATATAATAAATACAGATAAAGCGAATGATAAAATTATATCAGAACTATTAAATAATCCAGCTTTGTATCCAAACCCTAATAATACAGCTTCTAGTAGAACAAAGTGAAGAATCCTCCGAACTAGAACTTCCTTAAATGTCAATTCTCTCTTAGAATACAGTACAATTGATGGAAGTACTGATAGAGCCCCAAATATTATCGGAGAATAAAAGGCCTCATATCCAAATGTGGCATTGTGATCATAATTAGACCCTAAGATTGCTATTGTAACTGTAATACAAGTAACTGCTATAAAAAAAATCATAAGATTCTTTTTTAAAAAATCCATAAAACTCATATTCCCTCTCCTAAATCTGCAATATTTCCCTCAGCTTGGGCACATATTGTCTAGAAATTATTATTTGTTCACCATTCTTGAGTATTGCTGTAAATCGTCCATTAAGCGCAGGCTTTACGCTTTCTATTTTTAACAAATTAATAATTACCGATTTTGAACACCGAAAAAATTGTCTCTGATCGTATAACTCTTCCAGCTCGTATAATCTATTTTTAATCTCATAGACTTTATTCTTTAAATATGCATAAGTCTTATTATCTACACTTTCAAAATAATAGATATCTCTCAGGGAAATTTGATATAATCGAGAATGTTCATAACCTGATAGTATATCACTTTTTGATTGTATAAATTTCACGATTTCTATTACTTCTTCGTTGACTCTATAGCAGCGAATAAGTACATGCTCTTCCTCTTTATTTGCTATATTTTCAATACGAATCTTCATCTTTGACCCCCATATCTACTGATTAAAGTCTTTACTTTCTTTAATTAATATTCAGACTGAAAGGAAATGTCCTCTCCACCTTTTAGGTAATAATTAAAATAATCTAATGTTATTTGATTCATGGTCTGAATACAATAGCGACTATCCACTTCACCAGTACCTAGTAAACTAGCTAAGAAAGGTGACAACAAAGGTAAATCAGTAAAGTTCAAATGCCCCGATCCTTTTATAACTACTTCTCTTGCATCAACTCCATGTGCAGTTGCTACCATATTTTCATAGTTCTTTTTATCTTGTGTTGCTTCTTTATAGTGAGCTTCATTATATATATTCAGTATTGGTATAGGATACGGTGTACTATTAAGTACCGATTTCCCATCTTTGAATCCGACCTTTTCTCCAAGCATAGTTCCATCGATTACAACTACAGCATCTATATCAGAACGTTGTCGTCCCAATTCAGCAGCTGTCGCTCCGCCTAATGAATGTCCGAATAAACCTATTTTCTCCGGATTAATCCGTTTATATACTTCATCTGCCTCAGCATTATTGATGTTGTTCATAATATCTTCTAATACTAGGTTTACATCATTCATACGTATATTTATCCATTCCTGGGATAAGGCATATGTTTTCTCCTCATCATAGTCACCATTTTGAACTGCAATCGCATCATTTAAGAATTCCATATTGGTAACAATAGATTTCCCATCTGTTTGTTTTGTATAGAAAGAGTGATAAGTGTGATCAATACTTCCTACAACATATCCATTGCTAGCTAACTCCTTATAAGTTGAGATATTACTACCACGAAATCCAAATGCACCGTGAGAAAACAGAAGCAGAGGATATTGTTCCTTTGTGTCTTCTGGATACCAAAACTGAATCGTAATCTTTCTACTTTCTCCATTATCTGAATAAGTTTCGATTCTATTTGTATCTGTTAAAGTATAACTTACTGTAGTGATCTGTTTATCTCCAGTCACTTCAATTGAACGAAATTGTGGAAATATAATTGCTGGTGTAATAGCGATTACTAAGAGGATTACATTCCTTATAAATGATATAATAACACGTTTTTTATTGAAAATCTTCTTCTCTTTTAATCTTTTCTTGTCTATTATATAATATCTAATTCCAGTCACAAGTTTTATCAGCAAAAACATAAGTAATAAATACCACCTAAAGTTCCACTGAATTATCTTCATAAATACTAGTAATATAAATAATGTAAGCAAACTAATTCTAAATATATTCTTTTTGTCCTCCTGATATGATTTTGTGACAATACAACAAATCATAAATCCGATCTCTATTCCTAATAAAACCAACAATACAAGTATTCCTAACATAAAAAAACCCCTTTCAATCTAATTTAATAAAAGTATATGTAATTAGAATACTGTTTTCAATTCTTTACATGTAAGTTGCATAATACAAAGGTAAGATGCATCATACTATTATTCCTATAATAGAAACAAGCCTATTTTTAAGTATTCTTAAAAATAGGCTTGTCTACTATATTCTTATATAATTATTATTTAGAATTCACATTAACCCAATTTACAAATGCATCCATGTAATTCTGTAGAAATGACTTTGTTCCTTCGTTCGTAACAATTCCATTTTCATCAAGGAGGGTTGTTACATTCCCTATATAAGCTTCCGGTTGTTGTAACATTAAAACATTTAAGAAAACCATGACTTGTCTTAAGTGATGATTGGCTCCAAATCCACTCATTCCACCTGGTGAAACACTAATAATACCCCCAGGCTTACCATCCCAAAGGTTAGATCCATATGGTCTTGAACCAATATCTAATGCATTCTTAAGAACAGGCGTAAATGATCGATTATATTCAGGAGTTACAAAAAGAAAACCATCTAATTCTTTTAAATCCTCACGAAATCTATTCCATGAAGTAGGTACAGATTCTTCACTCTCCAGTTCTTCACTGAACATAGGTAAATCTCCTAATTCAATTGCTCGAAATTCATATTCAGCCGGACTAAGTGATGATACATAATCTGCTATTGCCTTACTAAAAGATCCCTTTCGCGTACTACCTACAAAGACACCAATTATTTTTTTACCCATTATAAGCACCTCCAATTAAATCGTAAGTTGTAACACCCTAATAATATGAGCAATGTCTATTATTTTATACTATCAAATTCAACCATATTACTACGAAAACGCTTAGGTATATTATTTCTCTGGAGTTGATAATTCTCTCGCTCCTTTATTGATACTGAATCAAAAAATACTCTCCAGAGATTACGATATTCCTCTTCTTGTTCTGAATAGTTTTTAAATTTATCGATATTAAGCTCATCTCCATTGATAAAGATCCAAGGATATCCACTTCTATGAACAATAGCTGTTTCCCTTTGTTCGTCATATATTATAAAATTTTCAGCGTTCAGACGTTCTGAGAAATGGGGTGCAATTAAACGAAGCAAGTCATTCTTCGGATTAATCTTAGCAAATAAGATATTATATTCAATCTCAGTAAAACGTACAAATCCCAGAAAATGATGTGCTTCATTACTTACATTACGATTCATATGAAACATGCGTATGACAATATCATTTCCTAGATATTGAGTCACCTTAGAACCCATATGAAATCCCAATATAAGAAATCGATAGATAATATCCCCTTTCTCTTTATCACTAGACCATGCAGCCTTACATACCATATCAAATGCTTCTTCTGAGATTTTATCTCTAATTGCCTTAACTACTTTTCTAGTCTTTTCTTCATCATCTACTACAGTAATATATTCTGAAAATAGTTCTAAAGGAGTACCTTCATCACCATGTAATTTTACTTGTATTCCTACATTATCATGACCATGCCTGCTACTCCACGCATCATATATTCCTGTAAATATTCCTTCAATGCTATCTGAGCACATGTATATTTTTTTAGTTATCATATGGCTATACTCCTAACAACAGATTGATAAGGATCGATTATATCATTGCTAGAGTTGAAATTCACATCATCAAATAAAGACAGTTGTTTATATGAATTATTCCCATCAATGCCAAGTGGCAATCTTTCTTTCATACTTACCAATTGAGTCGTAATATAATCTTCTTCTATCTTAACTGGGTGCATCATCTTACCACTACAGGTAATGAAATACTGGGCCCTTTTTAAAACAACTCCGATTTTCTTTAGATCTTCAAATCTTAAAGCTGATATTTTTCTTGCTTTTATAATTCTTTGTGCTGATTTGACTCCAACTCCCGGAATACGCAATAGCGTATAGTAATCTGCTCTATTTACCTCAATAGGGAATAGTTCAAGATGCCCTATTGCCCAATTACATTTGGGATCAAGAAAAACATTAAAATTAGGCCGTTCTAGTGAAAGTAATTCCGATGCCTGGAATCCATAGAAACGCAATAACCAATCAGCTTGATATAAACGATGTTCTCGTAACAATGGAGGGCCTCCAGGAAGAGAGGGCAGCAAACTATCTGTATTGATGCTTACATATGCTGAGTAAAAGACTCTCTTTAGGTCAAATTTCTGATATAGTGCCTCTGCCACAGAGATAATCTGATAATCATTCTCTGGAGTTGCACCAATGATGATCTGGGTACTCTGGCCAGCTGGAACATATCCTCTGTTAACAGTGGGCCTTTTCACTAAACCAAACCCAATTGAAGAGGAATCCTGTAGCTGTGCATTGAAGTTTTCTATATGTTTATCGTCTGACAGAAGATTTGAGCTTGCGGGACTAACTGGTGCTGCAAGTATATTGGAATGATATACATCTCTTCCTAATTGTATCTGCTTCATAGGCTTTAGAATATTCTTACGACTCTTGTGTGGTGCTAGTGTTTTTAATCCATCAGCAGTTGGCAGTTCCAGATTCACACTCATTCGATCTGCGTACCAGCCTGTCATCTCTATTAAAGAAGGGTCTGCACCAGGTATGGCTTTACAATGAATGTATCCGTTAAAATGGTATATTTCTCTTAACATCTTTAAGGTTTTACACAATAATTCCATGGTATAATTGGGGTTATTTATTACGCCTGAACTTAAAAATAGACCTTCGATATAGTTTCTACGATAGAATTCCATGGTTAAACTACACACCTCTTCTGGAGTAAATGAAGTTCTCACAATATCGTTAGATGCTCGGTTCAGACAATATTTACAATCGAATATACACTCATTCGTGAATAAGATCTTCAACAAGGAGATGCATCTTCCATCACTTGAAAAGGTATGGCATATTCCACATGCAGTTGAATTACCAAGGCTGCCTGAAGTGCCTTTACGATCTACACCACTGGAAGTACAGGCAACATCATACTTGGCTGCATCTGAGAGAATCTCTAATTTCTTTTGTATTGACATATTCTCATCTAATATAATGCCCATCTTTCTAATCTCCTTTTCAGAACGTTTGTTTGTTTTATTTTATCATAAC